>SPJM01000342.1 GCA_006844585.1 Methylococcaceae bacterium
AAAATCTGATGCCCGCGGTTATACATACACTTCTTATAAGCTCGCTTATAAAGGTTTTCAGAACGGAAGCCTTCTTTAGTTCCGCCGCCAAAACCGCCGACTGTTGCGCCTATTGCCGCGCCCCTGCCCGGATTACCGGCAATTGCGCCTAAGGCCGCCCCGGCGGCTGCGCCTAATGCGCCGCCGACTAGCGCGCCTTTGGTGGTTTCGATGGGGACATCGCCGGAAGCTTGGCGCGCCAAATAGCGACATTCATGTAAATCTTGTTCAATACGGTGGGCGTTGGGATCGTTGTATGGGTCGACAACAGGCCGCCAGTCGGTTTGGCTGGCGCAACCGTTTAACAATAGAGCAAATGCGGCAATGCCGATGAATGTAGTTTTCATAGCTGTTTCCAAAAGAGTCATTAGGTTGACAGGATAATTTTGTTGCTTGAATTTAACATGAATGGGGGCTTAGTTTTTTTTATAGCGGTTATAGTTCCCGAAAAATACGCATCGGCGAGTGTTTAACGACATTGCGTACGCCCCAGGAGCCGATTAGCGCCACTGCGCCGGTTCCGGTGCATAACACAATCAGCCATACCGCTAAATGCGGCGCATAATCTAAATGCAAAACAAAATGGTAAAGCACGAATAAAATTGTTTCCGAGATGATGACGGCTAATAGCGAAGCGATAAAGCCCAGCAAAGCAAATTCCCATAAATGCACCGCTTGTAATAATCGCTTACCGGCTCCTAAAGTGCGTTTTAATGCGCCTTCATAAATACGCTGGTCCAGAGTTGAGTATATGGCGGCGAATAACACGGTAAATCCGGCCAATAAGGCGAAATAGAGTAAATACTCAATGGCGGCGGTAATTTGGCCTAAAATGGATTTGAATTGTTTCAACATCAAGTCGACTTCCAGAATGGTGATGCCGGGGAACGTTTTAGCTAATTGATTGAGATAAGCTTTTTGCGCATCCGGCAGAAAGAAACTGGTGATATGAGTGCTGGCGTATTGATCCAGAGTGCCGGGTGAAAAAACCATGTAAAAGTTCGGTTTCATGGTATCCCAGCGAACTTTGCGGATGCTGTTGATTACCGCATCGAATTGGCGGCTGCCGACGGTGAAAGTCAGCCGGTCATTCAAATCGACTTTCAGGCTTTTGGCCAGTTTTTCTTCAATGGAAACTTGTCCAGGTTGTACATTCTCGGCAGTCCACCATTGTCCGGCGACAATTTTGTTGTCATCGGGGGGCGCTTCACTCCAGGTTAAACTGAGGTCGCGATGGATTGCCCGTTCGCCTTGCGATTCCTTAGACACAATTTGTTGTACGGGGGTGTCGTTAATGCGCACTAAACGGCCTCTGATTACGGGATAAAAGCGCGCTTCCTTGATTTCCTGGTTTTTTAAGCTGTTTTCAAAGGCATTTTTCTGATCGGGAAAAATATTCATCACAAAATGGTTGGGCGCGTTATCCGGCAGTTGTTTTTGCCAATCGGCCAATAAATCGGTTCGCACCGTAAAGCTGATGATCATGGCAACCAGCGTTAAGCTGAATCCGAGGATTTGACTAATGCTGCGGCTGGGACTGCGGGTTAAATTTTGACTGGCGAAGCGTAGATGCAGCGGCAGGCGAAGCTGTTTGCGACGCCAGATATGCAGGCCGAGGTAAAGCAATCCGCCCAATAAGGCGGTGATGGCGAAGCCGCCGCCGAGAATGCCGACGGTCATTTTGAGATCATCGGTGTAGCGCCAAACGAAAATGCTGACCAGCAGCAGCGCCAATCCGTAAACCAGCCAACTGCTGATGGGCATGGGGTCTAAATCATGTCTTAAGGCGCGCAAGGGCGATACGTTTTTTAGGCGCAACAAAGGCGGCAGGGCAAAGCCGAACAATACCGCCAATCCGGTAAAAAAACCGAAAAAAACGGCAAAAAGTCCGGGTTCGGCGACTTCGGCAGGGAGTAAATCGCGCAATAAATGAAATAAATAGAGTTGCCCTAACCAGCCTAGCGCACAGGCGATTATATTGGTGAGGCAGCCGAGGATGATGAATTGCGTGATATAGAGATTGAGTACTTGTTTTTGCTTTAAGCCCAAACAGCGCAATATCGCAGTCGCATTGAAATGGCGTTCGGTATAACGTCGCGCGGCCATGGCGATGGCTACCCCGGCGATAATGATCACCACTATGCTGGCCAATCCCAAATAGCGCTCGGCGCGTTTGATCGCCGTACCCAGTTCAGGACGATCTTCATGGATGTCCATGAGTCTTTGAGATGGGTTTAATTGCGGTTTAACCCAGTGATTAAACTCAACAATATCTGCTTGCGCGCCGCTGAATTGGAAAAAATAATGGACATGACTGCCGGGTTGTATGACTTGGGTGGCGTGTAGATCATAACCGTTCATCATCACTCTGGGCGATAAACTATATAAGTCGCCGCGTTTATCCGGCTCATAACTGATAATGCGGCTAATGCGCAGGGGTTTCTCGCCGATGTTTAATAAGTCGCCGATAGCCAGTTTTAAGGCGGAAAGGATGCGCTTTTCCACCCACACATTGCCGACCTTCGGGCCTTGCTGATGAACGGTTTCAGTTAAATAGTCCTGTTCAATGGTTTTCAAATGACCGCGTAAGGGGTAGTGTTTGCTGACCGCTTTTACGCCCGCCAAGAGCATTTCATCATTTTCAATCAAAACGGTGGAGAATTCGGCGGTTTTGGCGCGTTTTAAACTCAGTTGCTCGGCTTGATCCAGCCACGGTTGAGGAATATGTGAGGAGCTGGTGATGACCAGGTCGGCGGCCAGAAATTCAGCGCCTTGCAAATTCATGGTTTTCTGTAAACGCTCAGCAAACAGGCTGATCGCGGTGGTGCTGATCACGGCGATGCTCAAGGCCAGAATCAAGATGGTGAGTTCACCGGAACGAGCGTCGCGGCGCAATAGGCGAAAAGCCAAAGCCAGTTGATTCATATCAGTTTACCTGCGTCGAGTTTAATCGTGCGCTGACAGCGCCCCGCCAGTTCGTTATCATGCGTCACCAGAATTAAAGTGGTCTGTTTTTCGGCATTGAGCTGGAATAAAAGTTCGATAATTTGCGCGCCGGTGCGACTGTCTAAATTACCAGTCGGCTCGTCGGCGAATAAAATGGCCGGTTCGGTAACGAAGGCGCGAGCCAGAGCGACTCGTTGTTGTTCACCGCCTGATAATTGCCGGGGCGTGTGTTGGAGACGCTCGGCCAGACCGACGCGGTTTAGTAAGCGTTCGGCTTTATGCTCAGCTTGTTTGTCATTGGCCAGTTCCAGCGGCAGCATGACATTTTCCATTGCGGTTAGGCCGGGCAGCAATTGAAAGGATTGGAAAACAAAACCGATTAGTTGATTGCGCAATAAGGCGCGGCCATCTTCATTCATCGCGGTGAGTTCTTTACCGTTGATTTGTATGCTGCCGACGCTGGGCGTATCCAGGCCCGCCATCAGACTGAGCAAAGTGGATTTTCCCGAACCGGATGCGCCGACGATAGCCAGGCTGTCTCCGCGGTGAATTGTTAAGTCAACAGATGACAAGATGTGCAATAATCCGTTTGCGGTTGGGACGCTTTTTCCCAGATTGCGTGTTTCAATAATGACTTGATCGGTTTCAATGATGGGCATGATAAAAATTTTATTAACATTATATTTGGCGATATTTTCAACCACTCTGACAGCTAAATCAATTGTTGTCTTAGGGGATAGCATTAGCGCCGGTTACGGAATGGACGTGCAAAACGGTTGGGTGGCCTTATTAGCTGATAAACTGAAAACCGAAAATTCGGCCTATCGGATCCGCAATGAAAGCATCAGCGGCGATACCAGCGCAGGCGGCATTGCCAGGGTTGATGGAATTCTACAGCGTTATCAGCCCTCGATTATTATCCTGGAATTGGGCGCCAATGACGGTTTGCGTGGTTTTCCGACAAAAAAAATAAAGGCCAATTTACAGGAAATTGTGCGCCGCGCCCAGCAACAAAATGTCAAAGTTTTACTGCTCAGTATGCGTATTCCGCCGAATTACGGCAGACGGTACACGCAAATGTTTTATCAGCTCTACCCGGATCTGGCGACGGAAATGCAAATTCCTTTCGTGCCTTTCATTTTGGAAGATGTGGCGTTAAGAGAAAAGCTAATGCAACATGATGGTTTACACCCTAATGAGCTTGCCCAGAAAATGATTTTGGGCAAGGTTTGGGAGTATCTGAAGCCGCTGCTTTAACAGTATTTTACATATTTCCGGTTATTTAGGTTGAAATGATTCTTAGGAGCGGCTAAATTTGGGCGTTAACAATATTATGTAAATATTACAAGGCTCTATATGAAGTTTATTGCTTTTTTTTAAGTTTTATTTGATGAATTCAAGTTTGACGTTTTTTTGGTTTTTCATCAATAAATTTATATTCCCACAAAAAAATATTTTCATGGCAAGCTTTGCAGCCAGGTGACGAAATTTGTCACAAAAAAAATAAAACCATTATTTTTCATATTGTTGTTATTCTGCAACATTGTATGTTGTTTTCTTGTTGTATTGCCCACCACTCCTACAAAACTATTGTTGTGATTACGACATTGGGTTTTGTGAACCAGTTCAAGTTTTTAATTTTACTCAAAAAACCCTTTTTTTATCCGGAGCCTTGCCTTGACTAAAAACGGAATGAAATCTATAGTGGAAACCCAGTGGTAGAAAAGTGGAAAAAAATGGATTTTTTGAGAAATTCGGGGGACATTCTTGTTTCGGGGCAGCAGCAATATCAATTTGGATGCCAAAGGGCGTCTGGCGATTCCTACTCGTTATCGGGGGGAGTTGGAGGAGTGTTGCGCCCGGCAAATGATATTAACCGTGGGCGTCAATGAAAAATGCACGGGCGAAGAAGGTTGTCTCTGGTTGTACCCGTTACCAGAATGGGAAATCCTGGAAAAAAAAATTAACGGTTTGGCGAGTTTGAATAAAAGCGCCAATAAACTTCGACGCTTTTTAATCGGTAACGCCTGCGAATGTGAAATGGATGGGCAAGGGCGTTTATTGATTCCTGAAAATTTGAGAAAGTTCGCCGGCATGGAAAAACATATTGTTTTTATCGGCCAATTGAACAAGTTTGAGATATGGAATCAACAAGCCTGGCAGGCTAAAGAAGCGGACTGGATGAGTGGCGGTGATGATGAAGGTTTGGACGAACTATCGGATCTTTCCTTTTAATTATCATGGAACATTTTTCGGTATTGTTTAATGAGTCGTTACAAGCGCTCAATATTAAGGCTGATGGCTTTTATATAGATGGCACTTTTGGAAGAGGCGGACATAGTCAAGGGATTTTAAAACAGTTAGGCGAGCGTGGGCGTTTATTGGCTTTTGACAGAGACCCCGACGCCATTCATTCGCCGATTGCTCAAGCCTTGTTGAAAGATGATCGTTTTGAATTGCATTATGGATGTTTTTCGGAGTTGGCGGATGTGGTCTCTAATAGAGGATTGTTTCAGCAAGTTGATGGCGTATTAATGGACTTAGGCGTTTCTTCGCCGCAATTGGATAATCCGGATCGTGGCTTCAGTTTTATGCAAGACGGTCCTTTAGATATGCGCATGGATGTGAATGCGCCGTTGACTGCGGAAAAATGGTTGCGTGAAGTCGAAGAGCAAGAGTTGATCAAAGTGTTGTTTGAATACGGCGAAGAGCGTTTTGCTAAAAGGATTGCTCGCGCTGTGATGACGACCAGGGAAAAGCAGGCAATTGCCAGGACTGCGGATTTAGTTAAATTGGTTGAACAGGCGATTCCTTATAGAGAAAAGCATAAGCATCCGGCGACGCGTACCTTTCAAGCGATAAGAATTCGCATCAATAGCGAGTTGCAAGAAGTTGAAGCGGGTTTGCGGCAAGCGGTTGAAGTTTTAAGTATCGGCGGTCGTTTAGTGGTGATTTCTTTTCATTCTTTGGAAGATAGAATTGTGAAAAGATTTATTCGGCAAGAGTCAGGATTGAAACATAATCCGGGGCGATTGCCGGTAAAGGAAGAAGATATCGCTCGAGGTTGTTTGAAAAAAATCGGTAAAGCGATTAAAGCCGGTCCGGAAGAGTTAAAGCAAAATCCACGTTCTCGCAGCGCTGTGATGAGAATTGCCGAGAAAGTTGATGCTTGAGCGGAATGGCCTGGTATTCAGCGGATTGTGTGTGTTGATGTTGTTGTCGGCATTGTGGGTGGTGTATCGAAAATATCGGGTTAGGCAGCTTTTTAATGAAATACAGGTGATGGAAAGAGAGCTGGATAATCATGAGGTTGAGTGGGGGCGCTTGCAGTTGGAAATCTCCATGTTGACGGAGAGCAATCGGGTCGAAATAGCGGCTAAAAAACGTTTGAATTTAGTCATGCCGCAGCGTGAAGAGATTGTTTACATAAAACCTTGATGGCTGATTTTTTTGAGCTTCATAAGCCTGAACATAAGGTCAACTATGCGGCAAGACGAAAGCAGGTGCTTGTTTTGGCGTATATGGCGACTGCGGTATTAGCGGTGAGAGCAATTGATCTGCATATTGTAAAGAAATTTTTTTTACAACAGAAAGCGCAGAATCAATATGTCTCCAAAGTTGTAGCGCCCGCTTATCGCGGACGGATTTTAGATAGGAACGGCGAGGTGCTGGCGATGAGTACGCCGGTAAAAACCGTTGCTGTAGATACCCGGCAATTGAAAAAGGAAGATGAAGATAAGTTTTCAGTGATCGCGGATAAATTGAATGTTGCTGAGCAGGAAATTAGCAAGTGGTTGACGATAGCCCCGAATAGGCATCGTTACTTTTATTTAAAAAGGCGAATTAATCCTGATTTGGCGGAACAAGTACAACAGTTGAAAGTGTCGGGAATACATTTTGAAGACGAACTTAAACGCTTTTATCCGCATGGCGAGGTGACCGGACATTTAATCGGTTTTACCAATATTGACGACCAAGGTCAGGAAGGTTTGGAGCGCGCTTATCAGAGAAGTTTGCAAGGCGTCAGCGGGAAAAAGAGGGTCATTCAGGATGGTCAGGGGCAGATCATCAAGGATATTGAACATATTGTCGAACCGGTAGACGGAACAGATTTACGATTGACAATTGATAATCGCATTCAGTATTTAGCCTACCGGGAGTTACAAAAAGCGTTTTTAAAACATAAGGCTAAAACAGCTTCATTAGTAGTGTTAAACGCCAAAAACGGCGAAATTCTGGCGGCGGTCAACCAACCGGCGTTTAATCCGAATAATCGGAAAAATATAGTTGCATCGCGCTACCAGAATCGGGTGATGGTGGACACTTTTGAACCAGGATCTACGGTTAAGCCTTTTGTTGTGGCGGCGGCTTTGCAAGGAAAATTTATTCGCCCTAAAGATCGCTTTAAGACTGAAGGTATTTATCGGCTGGATGGTAATGTCATCAAAGACGCGCGAAATTACGGGGTTTTAAGTTTGGGCGGCGCCATTAAAAAATCCAGCAATATCGCCCTGAGCAAGATTGCGCTGAAAATGCCGCCGGAATATATGTGGGACAGTTATCGACAGTTGGGTTTCGGGATTTCCGCAGGCGTCGGTTTTCCGGTTGAAGCGGCTGGTTCAGTGATGGACTTCCATGGCTGGAACCGCTTTGAACAAGCAACATTGTCATTTGGTTATGGCATGTCGGCTTCGTTGTTGCAGTTGGCGCGCGCTTATACCGCGTTGGCGGATGACGGCATTTTACATTCGGTGAGTTTGTTATCGCGACAACAAGATTTTGATCAACAGCGGGTTTATTCGGCGGAGACGGCTAAAGCTGTGCGGACGATGATGGAACGGGTGGTGAGCATAGATGGCACTGCTCGGAAAGCGCGAGTTGAAGGTTACCGCGTTGCCGGTAAAACCGGGACGGTGCGGAAGGTCAACAATGGCGAATATGTGGAAAATGCTTATCTTTCGCTTTTTGTCGGCATGGCCCCGGCCAGTGCGCCGCGTTTTATCATTGCGGTGATGATTGATGAGCCTAGCGCCGGAGAATATTACGGCGGCGCGGTGGCGGCTCCGGTGTTTTCGGCGGTGATGGCGGGAACCTTGAGAACTTATGCGGTATCGCCCGATCAGGAAGATTCGATGCCTTTATTATTGACGCGGAAATGAAGTTAAGTCGGTTATTAGCAGGTTTCGCGCAAGTAAATAATGATTGCGCAGTGCATGGCATCGTTTTGGATAGTCGTGAGCTGGCCGCAGGCGACGTTTTTTTTGCTTTATCGGGCGCTAACCGGCATGGATTGGTTTATGCCGAACAAGTGATGGAAAAAGGCGCGGCGGCGATTGTTTTTGACCCGACGGGATTGGATGAAAAACAACTAAAACAGGCTTTGAATAAGGGCTTCTTGGCTGTTAAAGGATTGAACGAAAAGCTTGGGAAGATTGCCGCGCGATTTTATGGTTATCCCTCTCATTTGCTGAAAGTGATCGGGATTACCGGCACTAACGGAAAAACATCAAGCAGTCAATTTTTGGCTCAGATGTTGGATGAAAGCGCTGTGATCGGGACTTTGGGGTGGGGTGATGCAACGGCCTTAAAACCGACGATTAACACTACCCCGGACGCCATATCGTTGCAAAAAATGACAGCCGAATTGGCGGCGGAAAAAAAGCAATTTTTGGCGATGGAGGCGTCATCGCATGGATTGCAGCAGGGACGGGTCAACGGCATGCAGTTTTATGCCGCGATATTTACTAATTTAAGCCGGGATCATTTAGATTATCACGGCGACATGCAGGCATATTTGGCCAGCAAGTTGAAATTACTGAATTGGCCGGGGCTGGAGTTTATTGTGTTGAATATGGATGATGACTGGGTGACGGGAGCTTTGCCTGAATTATCGAAGGCCGCTGAGTGGTGGGGGTTTTCCGCTAAAGGCATAAGCACAAAGCGAGTGAATTTGTTATCTGCGGAAAATATTCGCTATGACTTGTCCGGCATTGGTTTTGATGCGCGCTGGCGACATGAAAAAGTCGCGGTGCAGACAAAACTGATGGGGCGCTTTAATTTGGAAAATATTTTGGCGGCGATGACAACGCTATTGGCAATGGGGTATCCATTAAGTGAAATCGCTAAACGGGCGGAGCGCTTAAGCTCGGTCAGTGGGCGTATGGAAAGATTCGGCGGCGATGCTAAGCCATTGGTTTTTGTAGATTATGCGCATACGCCGGATGCTTTGGAAAAATTATTATTGGCTTTGAAACCGCATTGCAGCCGTCAACTTAAATTAGTATTCGGCTGCGGCGGCGATAGAGATACAGGAAAAAGAGCTTTGATGGGAAAAGTGGCTGAACAATGGGCGGATGAAGTGATTGTGACGGATGATAATCCGCGCAGTGAATCGCCTGAAAGTATTACTGACGCTATTTTAGCCGGGTGTGCTCAGTTGCCTGCAACCGTTATTCATGATCGTGAACGGGCGATAACAACAGCGATTGAACAAGCGAGCGATCAGGATTGCGTGGTCATTGCCGGCAAAGGCCATGAAGATTATCAAGAGATTGGCGGGCAACGGTTGCCGTTCAGCGATCAAGCGATAGTTAAGCAAACCTTGGCGGAATGGGGTCGTTGAAATGGAGCTTCAATTAGCGGAAATAGCGGCTTTGTTGCAAGCGGAATACAACGGTGATGAAGGGGTTGTGAACAGCATTAGTATTGACACCCGAACCCTTAAAGCAGGCGCATTGTATATCGCTATCAAAGGTGAGCGATTTGACGGCCATGATTTTGTTAAACAGGCGGAACAGGCGGGCGCTTCGGCTTTATTGGTGGAAAAAAAACTTGTCTCCGAGCTGCCGCAGTTGTTAGTCGAAGATACCCGCTTGGCGTTGGCTGAAATTGCCGGTGTTTGGCGCGACAGCATGCCGGTAAAAGTGGTCGGAGTTACCGGCAGCAACGGTAAAACGACGGTGAAAGAATTAATGGCGACGATTTTGAGCGTTGCCGATGGAACGCTGTTTACGCAGGGAAATTTGAATAATGATATAGGCGTACCTTTAACTTTATTAAGGTTGCAACTGGAACATCGCTATGCGGTGATCGAAATGGGCGCCAATCATTTGGGCGAGATTGCATATACCAGCGCTTACGCCAAGCCGGATGTGGCGGTGATTAATAATGTCGGCGCCGCCCATATTGAAGGTTTCGGCGACCTGCAAGGCGTCGCCCGGACTAAAGGCGAAATGATCGCCAATGTGCCGGAAGACGGCGCCGTGGTGCTTAATCGCGATGATGCTTTTTTTGAATATTGGTTGGGTTTGGCGGGACAACGAAAAGTGGTGTCTTTCGGGCTGCATGAACAGGCCGATGTTCGGGCGCAACAGATTGATATGAAAATTGAAGATGGCGTTTTCGTTACTCAATTTGAATTATGCCTGGATGGACAATCGCATCCGATGCGTCTGCATTTGGCTGGCGAGCATAATGTTAAAAATGCATTGGCGGCGACTGCTGCTTGTTTGCAATTGGGTATAGAAATAGCGCAGATTCGCCGCGGATTGTCGTTGATGAAACCGGTAGCCGGACGTTTGCAGCCGTTGATCGGCCAACAGGGCGAAATTATCATTAATGATAGTTACAACGCCAACCCTTCATCCATGCAAGCGGCTTTGCAGGTATTGATGCAGTGTCCCGGAGAGCCTTGGGTGGCGATGGGGGCTTTCGGCGAATTAGGCGTTGATTCTGTCGCCATGCATCGAGAGATGGGCGAGTTGATGAAACAAATGGGCGTTCAACGCTTATGGGCGGTGGGCGAAGATGCGGCGGAAACGGTTGTAGGATTTGCAGACGGCGGGCGTTTTTTTCAATCGCATGAAGATTTGATTGCAGCCATGCAGGCTGAATTAACAGGACAACAAACAATTTTAATAAAAGGGTCGCGGGCGCAACAAATGGAAAAAGTGAGCGCAGCATTGGCGGCGAAGAGTTAGGTTAACCATGTTACTTTATTTGACAGAATACTTGATGCAGTTTGATGGCGGTTTCAGAGTATTCCAATATTTGACTTTTAGGGCGATTTTAGGGGCTTTAACTGCCTTAGTGATCTCCTTAATTGTCGGGCCGACCATGATCAGAAAACTGGAGATCGGCAAAATCGGCCAGAATGTGCGTGAAGAGGGTCCGGAAAGTCATTATGACAAAGCCGGGACGCCGACCATGGGCGGCACATTAATCTTGGTTGCTATTTCGATTAGCACCTTATTATGGGGAGATTTGGATAACCGCTATGTTTGGGTGGTATTGTTCGTCACCATGAGTTTCGGCATTATCGGTTTTGTTGATGATTACCGAAAATTGAAGAAAGGCAATAGTGATGGCCTGTCGGCTCGCGAAAAGTATTTATGGCAATCGATAACGGCCTTGGCGACTGCAGTCTTTTTATATCAGACTGCAAGCGTTCCGGCGGAAACTCAATTTATCGTGCCGTTTTTTAAAGATGTCATTTTAGATATGGGCTTGTTTTACATCGTGTTGACTTATTTTGTCATCGTCGGCGCCAGTAATGCGGTTAATTTAACCGATGGTCTGGATGGTTTGGCGATTATGCCGACTGTGATGATCGCCGCCGCCTTGGCGATTTTTGCCTATGTTTCAGGGAATTATAATTTTGCGGAATATCTGGCCATTCCCTTCCTGCCGGATTCCGGCGAATTAGTGGTTTTTTGCGCGGCTTTAGTGGGTTCCGGATTGGGCTTTTTATGGTTCAACACTTATCCGGCCATGGTGTTTATGGGCGATGTCGGCGCTTTGGCGCTGGGCGCAGCCTTGGGGGTTATTGCTGTATTGGTCAGGCAGGAAATTGTTTTAATGATTATGGGCGGCGTTTTCGTTATTGAGACTATTTCAGTGATCATACAGGTTGCTTCCTTTAAGTTAAGAGGCAAACGGGTTTTTTTAATGGCACCGATTCATCACCATTACGAAATGAAGGGATGGCCTGAGCCGCGCATTATTGTGCGATTCTGGATTATCACCGTTATTTTGGTGTTGATCGGTTTGGCGACTTTGAAATTACGATAATAATGAATTTAACGACAATGACTTCAGCGCTGCGTTTCCCTTTCCAGCCAGGAAGAGTGGATACTGCCGTTCGCTTGAAATCATTGTATATCGATCCGTTTTTGTTATTGATCTGCTTAACATTGATAGGCATCGGTTTTGTTATGGTCGCTTCCTCGTCATTGCACTTGGGCAAGGAATACGCCGGGAATATTTTGATGTTTCCGAAGCGACAACTGATGAATATTGTGCTGGGACTGATTACCGCAAGCGTAGTGATTAATCTGCCGATGAAATTTTGGGAACAAACCAGCGCATGGCTGTTTATTTTTGGCATAGCTTTGTTGGTGATTGTGTTGATTCCCGGCGTCGGGGTTAATGTCAATAATAGCGTACGTTGGTTATCGCTATTCGGTATGCGCTTTCAAGTATCGGAGCTGGTTAAGTTTTTTACCGTTATCTATATGGCGGGATATTTGATGCGGCATATCGAAGATTTACAACAGTCTGCCTACGGCATCGTGAAGCCTTTGCTATTGTTGTCGATTGCCTGCGTTTTATTGTTGCAGCAGCCGGATTTCGGCGCATCCGTGGTTATCATGGTGATTGCCATGGGGATGATGTTTTTAGGCGGCGCTCAAATCAAGCAGTTTTTAATCTTGATTGCTTCGGTAGCGGCGATGGCGGCTTTGTTGATTTCCAGCTCAACGTATCGCGCTTCCCGGGTGATTTCTTTTTTAGATCCCTGGGCGGATGCTAAGGACGGCGGCTTTCAACTGACTCAGGCATTGATCTCTTTCGGACGCGGCGATGTGTTCGGAGTCGGTTTGGGCAATGGTTTGCAAAAATGGTTTTATGTGCCGGAAGCGCATACTGATTTTTTGTTTTCGGTGATGGCGGAAGAGTTGGGCCTGATTTCTGTCTTAACGGTGATTTTTTTATATGCATTGTTTTTTCGGCGCAGTTTTCAAATCGGCGAACAAGCCGCTGAATTGGGTTTTCAGTTCAATGCTTATGTCGCTTATGGAATTGCAATTTGGATGGGTTTCCAGTCTTTTGTCAATATGGGCGTGAATATGGGCGTGTTGCCGACTAAAGGCATTACTTTACCGTTTATGAGCTACGGCGGCAGCAGCATGTTGGTGATGTGTATAGCGATAGCGGTGTTATTCAGAATCAACAGCGAAAATCAAGCCTATCTTAATGCTAATGCAGCGAGGGCGGGATAATGGCTAAGCGCATTGTCGTGATGGCCGGCGGCACCGGCGGACATATTTTTCCGGCTTTGGCGGTGGCTTTGTATTTGAAAGAACAGGGCTGGCAAGTCAGTTGGCTGGGCGTGCGGGAAAGTATGGAAAGTCATATCGTGCCGCAACATGAAATAGCAATGGATTGGATCTCGGCGGCGGGTATTCGCGGCAAAGGCGTTTTTGGCAAAGTAAAGGGTGTAATGAAAATGGCTTTAGCCAGTTTCCAAGCCTTCAATGCATTAAGAAGACGTAAACCGCATGTGGTGTTAGGTATGGGGGGATTTGTTTCAGTGCCGGGGGGAGTAATGGCGAGAATGTTGGGCATACCCCTGTTGATCCAGGAACAAAATCGCATTCCCGGCAGCGCCAACCGTTTATTGAAGCGCTGGGCGGCGGTTACGATCGAAGCATTTCCCGGCAGTTTTGCTGAGAGTATTCAGGCGATAGCGACCGGTAATCCATTGCGTAAAACATTTATGGATTTGCCGAAAATTGAAACATCAATTGATATTTCAGATAGAGCTTTGCGGATTTTAGTGGTGGGCGGCAGTTTAGGCGCTCAGTTTTTAAATGAACATGTGCCGTCTTGTCTGGTGGGCTTGAAAGCCGAAGTAAAGCATCAAACCGGTCCGGTCATGGTTGAACAAGTTAAAGAAGTTTATCAATCGGCTCAAGCCTCTGCTGAGGTGATGGCTTTCATTGAAGATATGGTTTCCGCTTATCAATGGGCTGATTTAGTTATTTGTAGGGCGGGCGCAATGACCATCAGCGAACTGACGGCCACCGGCGCCCCGGCGATTTTGGTGCCTTTACCGCATGCTATTGATGATCATCAAACCGCCAACGCCAAATATATGAGCGACAGCGGCGCAGCTGTTCTGTTGCCGCAAAATGAATGGAAGGAAGAAGCATTGATTAATGCAATCAATCAAATTAAAGCGAACCTGGCTGAATTTAGTCATCAAGCAAAAAAATTGGCGCGCTTAGACGCTACCCGACAAGTTGCGGAATTGTGTATGCGGGAGGCTTCATAAATGAATAGACCGGATATGTATCCCGCAGAGACGCTGGGCGATATAGATAAAATCCATTTTGTCGGGGTCGGCGGCACCGGGATGAGCGGTATTGCTGAAGTATTGAGTAATTTGGGTTATAACGTTTCCGGTTCCGATATTAAAGAATCGGCGGTGACCCAACGATTGCAGCAGGCTGGGGTGACAGTGTTTATCGGTCACAACGCGGAGAATGTGGAAGCGGTTGATGTGGTGGTTACTTCAACCGCGGTGGATAAAAAAAACCCGGAAGTGGCGGCAGCCTATCAACAGCGGATTCCGGTAATTCCACGCGCGGAAATGTTGGCGGAACTCATGCGTTTTCGGTTCGGGATTGCTGTCGCCGGGACTCACGGTAAGACGACGACCACCAGTTTGATCGCCAGTATTCTGGCGGAAGGCGATTTGGATCCGACTTTCGTCATCGGCGGCCGACTGAACAGCGCGGGCAGCAACGCTAAATTAGGTTTAGGTAAGTATTTGGTGGCTGAGGCGGATGAAAGTGATGCTTCCTTTCTGCATTTACAGCCGATGATCGCGATTGTCACCAATATCGATCAGGATCATATGGAAACCTACGGCGGCAGCTATTACCGTTTAAAAGGCACTTTTATCGAGTTTTTGCATCATTTACCTTTTTATGGATTGGCGGTGATGTGTTTGGATGATCCCGGCGCTAAAGAGATTCTGCCGGAAATTTCCAAACCGGTGAAAACCTATGGCGTCCATCAAGACGCTGATGTGCAGGCGATTGATATTCAGCAATCCGGCATGCATACCCATTTCACCGTCAAGCGTTGGGATGATCATCAACCGTTACGGGTGACTTTGAACTTGCCGGGTTGGCATAACATGTTAAACGCCTTGGCGGCGATAACCGTGTCAACTTATATCGGCGTCGACGATCAGGCGATTATTAAAAGTCTGGCGGATTTTAAGGGAGTCGGACGTAGATTTCAGATCAACGGCGATATTGCTTATGACCAGGGCAAACTGACCTTGGTTGATGATTACGGACATCATCCGCGCGAGTTGGCGGCGACTTTGGAAGCTATGCGTCAGGCTTGGCCGGAGCGGCGTTCGGTGGTGGTTTTTCAACCGCATCGCTATACCCGCACCCGCGATTTGTTTGAAGATTTTGTGCAAGTGTTGTCCACTGTTGATGTGTTGGTGTTGTTGGATATTTATTCAGCCGGCGAAGAGCCGATTAACGGCGCTGACTGCAAAGCTTTAAGCCGTTCTATCCGAGTTCGCGGTCAGGTTGATCCGGTGTTTGTGCAAAACCGGGATGATTTGGCGGAAATCCTGGCCGGCATCGTGCAGGCGGATGATGTGGTTTTGACTATGGGAGCCGGTAATGTCGGCCAGATTGCCGCCGAATTGCCGGAAAAATTAGCCACAGCATTGAATAACAATGGATGAAAACATGTTGAAAGGCAAATTATTGGAAAACGAACCGCTGGCGAAATATACCAGTTGGCGAGTGGGCGGTCCGGCGGAACAAATGTATCTGCCGGAAGATAGGGATGATCTGATTTGCTTTATGCGTTCTTTATCCGATCAGCAAGCGGTTTATTGGATCGGTTTGGGTAGTAATTTATTAGTGCGCGACGGCGGCGTTAAAGGGGTGGTGATTAACACTCGCAATCGTTTGAAAGCGATGGACTTGGCGGATGTAGACAAAATTTATGTGGAAGCCGGAGTGCCTTGCGCGCATGTCGCCCGGTTCAGCGTGGATTTGGGATTGCACGGCGCGGAGTTTTTGGCGGGCATTCCGGGCACCCTGGGCGGGGCTTTGAAAATGAATGCAGGCGCTTTTGGCGGCGAAACCTGGAATATTGTCGAGGCTGTGGAAATGGTTAACCAAAAGGGTGAAGTATTTAAGCGGTCGCCATCAGAGTTTGAGGTCAGCTATCGCTCGGTTAAAGGCCATGATGACGAATGGTTTTTGGCGGCGGAATTAAAACTGAATAAGCACTGTGAAGAGGGTGGTTTAGACAAAATTAAAGAATTGCTGGAACGGCGTTCACTGACGCAACCGACAAATAAGCCTACTTGCGGATCGGTGTTTAAGAACCCGGAAGGAGACCATGCTGCGCGCTTAATTGAACAAAGTGGTTTAAAAGGCCACTGCATAGGCGGCGCTTGCGTATCTCAAAAGCATGCTAATTTTATTGAAAATATGGGGGATGCTAAAGCGTCGGATATTGAACAGTTGATTGCCTATATCCAATTGCAGGTCATGCATCAGCAAGGCATTAGTTTAGAAACCGAGGTTTGCCGAGTGGGAGAGCCGAAGTGAAGCCATTAAAAGTTAAAGACGCTGCTGAATTCGGTAAAGTCGCGGTATTGATGGGTGGCGCAGCGGCGGAAAGGGAAATTTCATTGAACAGTGGTCGTGAGGTATATCAAGCCTTATTGAATAAAGGCGTTGATGCGGTGGCTGTTGATGTTAAAGATCGGTTGATTGAGACATTGCAACAACAACAGTTTGACCGGGTGTTCAATATTATCCACGGGCGTGGCGGCGAAGACGGTGTTTTACAAAGCGTCTTGCAAGTGATGGGCATTCCCTACACGGGCTCAAAAGTATTGGCTTCGGCATTGGCGATGGACAAAGTGAGAACTAAACAATGTTGGCAGGGAATGGGTTTGCCGACGCCGCCGTGGATGGTGTTGCGGCATGAGGGCCAATTAGATGATTGCATTGCGGCATTGGGTTTTCCGATGATTGTCAAGCCGTCGCTGGAAGGCTCCAGTTTAGGAATGAATAAAGCGGAAAACAGGGAACAGTTAATCAGCGCTTTTCGGGAAGCGGCTGAATTTGATTGCGATGTCTATGCCGAGAAATGGTTGAACGGTCGTGAATACACGGTGGCGGTTTTGGATGGCGAAGCTTTACCGGTCATTGGTTTGGAAACCCCGAATGCCTTTTATGATTATCAGGCTAAATATCAGGCTGAAACGACTCAATATCATTGTCCTTGCGACTTGAGTGATGAACGGGAAAAACAAATGCAAAGCTTGGCCCTTGCCGCCGTTGAAGGCGTATGCGTCAGCGGTTGGGGGCGGGTTGATGCTTTTATCGATGAGTTTGATGAGATGCAATTGATTGAAGTCAATACTGTGCCGGGTATGACCGATCATAGTTTAGTACCGATGGCGGCGAAAGCTATAGGTATTTCGTTCGATGAATTGGTCTGGCGGATTCTTGAGACCAGTTTGTAAACGGATGATGGCGGGGTCTGAACGTGTTTGCTTTAGCCCATTGCAAGTATCCGGCGTTGCTGTTGATCAGCCTGTTTTTGTTAATGACAGGATGGCGTGGAATAAAAAATAACGGCCATGATTTGATGCCGGTGAGATATGTCAGAATCGAAGGAGCGTTTCAATATATCAAAAAAGAACGCATACAAGCGGTCTTGGAGCCGTTGTTGGAACAAGGATTTTACAATGTGGATTTGAGAAGGGTTAAACACGCTGTTGAGGTGTTGCCTTGGGCTGATCAGGTTGTTGTGCAAAGGATTTGGCCGGATGCGGTCAAGATCGACATTGCTGAACAACAGCCGGTTGCGCGTTGGGGCGATAATCGCTTGGTCAATGCGGAAGGCGATTTGTTTAGCCCCGAAACGATGTCCGGGTTTGAAGTTTTACCGGTGATTGAGGCCGACGAGAGAGAAGTGAAACGGTTATTGGAAAAAATGAATGAATTAAACTTTTTCTTTGCTGATCATGGCCTGCAAATGTCGGCTTTTGAAGTGAATGAAAGACAGTCATGGAGGCTGACATTGAGTGACGGCTTGCAGATTATCGCCGGGCGAAATCAACCGTTATTGAAAATACAGAGGTTTTTGAATACGCGGACATTATTAGGTCGGCGACAAATGGATAAAATCGCTAAAGCGGATTTGAGATACCCGAATGGTTACGCGCTGACATGGAAGCGGGGGAGTGAAACAATAAATTGGCGGCAAGTGATACAGCAAAGCAATACGGCGACGGCAAAAAGAGCAAAAAATGGCTAAAAAGACAGAACGAAATATTTTGGTTGGATTGGATATCGGTACATCCAAAGTTGCGGCTGTGGTCGGAGAGTGTGTTAATCATGATGAGTTGGAGATTATCGGCATCGGTTTAGCGCCGTCGAAAGGTTTGAAAAAAGGCGTGGTGGTTAATTTGGAATCTACTGTGCATTCGATTCAACGCGCGGTGGAAGAGGCTGAATTAATGGCCGGTTGTCAAATCAAGTCGGTGTTTGCCGGTATTGCGGGCAGTCATATTAAAAGTCTTAATTCCCACGGTATTGTGGCGATTAAGGACAAAGAAGTTATGCAGCAAGATATTGATCGGGTGATTGATTCGGCGAGGGCTGTGGCGATTCCGGCGGATCAGAAGATATTGCACATTTTGCCGCAGGAATTCGTTATTGATCAGCAGGAAGGCATTAAGGAACCGATAGGGATGTCGGGGATACGCTTGGAAGCTAAAGTACATATGGTGACCGGAAGCGTCAGCGCCGCGCAAAACATTATTAAATGTATTCGCCGCTGTGAGCTGGAAGTGGATGATATTGTTTTGGAACAATTAGCTTCCTGCACATCGGTGCTGACCGATGATGAAAAAGAGTTAGGCGTTTGTTTAATTGATATCGGCGGCGGCACCACCGATATTGCTATTTTTTCAGAAGGCGCGATTCGTCATACTGCGGTGATTCCGATTGCCGGCGACCAGGTCACGAATGACATAGCGGTGGCTTTACGAACGCCGACCAAGAACGCTGAAGAAATTAAGAAGGGATACGCCTATGCATTAACACAATTGGCTGATGCTGAATTGTTGATTGATGTGCCGAGTATCGGCGATAGAGATCCTCGCAAAATTTCGGCGCAGAGTTTGGCGGAAATCGTTGAACCGCGCTACGAAGAATTGATGCTGTTGGTGCAATCAGAATTGCGGCGCAGCGGATATGAAGACTTGATTGCCGCCGGCATGGTGTTGACCGGCGGCAGTTCAAAAATAAAAGGGTTAAGCGATCTGGCGGAGGAAGTTTTCCATATGCCGGTGAGAGTCGGCGTACCGCAATATGTTTCAGGGCTGACGGATGTAGTGCGTAACCCGGTTTTTTCAACAGGCGTCGGTCTGTTGTTATATGGAAGAGAGCATCATGGGAGAGGCGAAAGGCTGAGTGATGAGGGCGCCGGCATACTAGCGAAGATGAAAAATTGGTTTCAGGGGAATTTTTAAAATAGCTTTATTAAAGGGTTTAGAGGTATTTGGAGATGAAATACGAATTAGTGGATATGTGTAGTGAGAATGCCGTCATCAAGGTTATTGGCGTCGGTGGAGGTGGTGGAAATGCGGTTGACCATATGGTTGAAGGTGAAATCGACGGCGTAGAGTTTATTTGTGCGAATACCGATGCTCAAGCCTTAAGAGGTTTGAATGTCGAAACGAAAATTCAATTAGGCGTCGAGCTGACAAAGGGCTTGGGCGCAGGCACTCGACCGGAAGTCGGCAAGATGGCGGCGGAAGAAAATAAGGATCGAATCAAAGAAGTCATTGAAGACGCCGATATGATCTTTTTGACTGCCGGAATGGGCGGCGGCACCGGTACTGGCGCGATTTCAGTCATTGCGGAAGTTGCCAGAGAAATAGGCGTGTTGACGGTGGCGGTCGTGACTAAACCTTTTGAGTTTGAAGGGCAAAAGAAAAAAGCTGTTGCCGAAGAAGGTTTGAAAGAATTGGAAAATCATGTGGATTCTTTGATTGTGATTCCAAACGAAAAATTATTACCGGTATTAGGCAATAATTTATCTTTGACCAATGCCTTTAAAGAAGCCAATAACGTGTTATTTGATGCGGTGCAGGGTATTACTGAGCTGATTACCCATCCGGGATTGATCAATGTCGATTTTGCCGATGTCAAAACAGTGATGAGTAATATGGGCGCGGCGATTATGGGCACTGGTTTGTCGGAAGGCGAAACCCGCGCCAGAGAAGCGGCCGAAAAAGCCATTGCTTGTCCGTTATTGGAAGATGTCAATTTGCAAGGTGCAAAGGGAATTCTGGTGAATATTACCGCCTCCGATTTGGATTTGAATGAATTCAATGAAATCGGCGGTATTATGAATACTTTTGCTTCCCCGGATGCTGATATTAAAATCGGTTGCGCCGATAATCCAAATATGGGCAACGGTATTAAGGTAACGGTTGTCGCTACCGGCATGGGGCAGACGCAAGCGGCCAGCGCACCGGTTAAATTAGTGCAGAAAGCAAGTAACGGCGAGGTGAATTACGGGCAACTGGATAAACCGACCGTTATTCGTCAGAATAAACAGGAAACGCGGGAAAACAGATTTGGCGCGCAGCCCAAGGATGATCAAGATATGCAATACTTAGATGTGCCGGCTTTTTTAAGACGGCAAGCAGATTAATCAAAAAAATGAAAGCCCCACTGGGGCATGGCGACTATGTTAAAATTACGCTTTTGCCTTGGAAAAGGTTGCAATTTTTATGATTAAACAGCGTACATTAAAGAATACCATCAGGGCGACCGGTGTTGGTTTACATTCGGGGGATAAGATTTATTTAACTTTACACCCTTCAGAACCCAATACCGGTATCCGCTTTCGTCGTGTAGATCTTGATGAACCGGTTATGATAGAAGCCAAGCCGGAAAATGTGGGTGAAACCATGTTATCGACGACTTTGGCGAAACAAGGCGTTAAAGTCGCCACGGTTGAACATTTGCTTTCCGCGATGGCGGGTTTGGGCGTTGATAACGCGGTGATTGATGTTAACGCCGCTGAAGTTCCGATTATGGACGGCAGCGCAGGTCCCTTCGTTTTTTTAATTCAGTCGGCGGGCGTGAGCGAGCAGGAAGCGCCCAAGCAATATATCCGGATAAAAAAAACCGTGCGGGTGGAAGAAGGCGATAAATGGGCGGCTTTCGAACCTTTCGACGGTTTCAAAGTGACGTTTACCATCGACTTTGAACACCCGGCTTTTTCAGATCATTTAAAAACTGCGTCAATGGATTTTTCTTCCACTACTTTTGTGAAGGAAGTCAGTCGAGCCAGAACTTTTGGATTCATGAAAGATATTGAATTTCTAAGACAAAATAATTTGGCCCTAGGCGGTAGTTTGGATAACGCTATTGTAGTTGATGATGACAAAGTGTTGAACGAAGACGGGTTGCGATATGCGGATGAATTTGTCAAACATAAAATTCTGGATGCAATCGGCGATTTATATTTATTGGGGCATAGCTTGATAGGCGAATTCAAAGGTTTTAAATCCGGTCATGCCTTGAATAATAAATTGTTGTTGGAATTGGTCAATACTCCGGATGCTTGGGAGATGGTCGAATTTGAAAGCGAAGAGGAAGCGCCGATTTCCTTTATGTTGTCAGCGCAAACGCCGATTCCGCCGTTGCAATAAGCCGCTTGATGAATCAGACTGGTTTCCGTTCTAATCGCCGTTTATAGGCCTTTTTGTTGGAAAGTATCACAGCTTTTCAAATTGCCTTGAGTCAATCCTGTCTTAAACCATTTCACCCGCTGCTGTGATGTGCCGTGGGTGAATGATTCCGGCTTGGCGTAGCCGCGCGCTTGTTTTTGTAAACGGTCATCGCCGATGGCGCTGGCGGCGTTTAGCGCTTCTTCAATATCGCCTTGTTCTAAAATGCTTTTGGCTTTTTCGGTATGATGCGCCCACAGTCCGGCAAAGCAATCCGCCTGCAATTCTAAACGGACGGACAATTGATTGCCTTGAGCCTTGCTCATTTTTTGTTGCGCCTGATGGACTTTTGTCGAAATACCCAATAAGTTTTGCACATGATGACCGACTTCATGAGCGATCACATAGGCCTGCGCAAAATCGCCGGGCGCTTGGTGACGTTTTTTCAGCTGCTCATAAAAACCCAGATCAATATAGACTTTTTTGTCGGCGGGGCAATAAAAAGGCCCCATGGCTGCGCTGGCATTGCCGCAGGCTGAGCGCACGCTGTCGGTAAACAACACTAATTTTGGTTCCTGGTAACGACCGCCGCTTTGTCGAAACAAACTGTTCCAGGTATCTTCGGTATCGGCCAGCACTACACTGACAAATCGGGCCAGTTCATTTTCCTGTTGACTGGGTTGATAGCGCGGCGTCTGTTGAGTTGCAGCTCCCGAACTACCGGCATCAAGCAATGATAAGGCAATTTGCGGGTCGACTCCGAAATACATGGAGCCTAGCACCACTAATAAAACCACAATACCGCCAGGTTTGCCGCTTTTGCGGACGGTTCCGGCCTTGCGCCTGTCTTCAATATTACGGCTGCTTCTGCGGTTACGCCATTTCATATTGCTTCCTTATTAAACGGATGAAGATTGACCAGGACGATTATCGCCGGGTGGAAAGAGATTATTCAAGGCATTGGGCAAGGTTTCGAATTGAAATTTGAAGCCAATTTCCATGGCATGTTTCGGGATGGCTTTTTGGCCGCCGATTAGTAAATCAGATAATTCGCCGAAAAGCAGTTTAAGCAAGGTTGCCGGTAAAGGCAGCAACGCTTTGCGATGCAATTGTTTGGCGAATATGTCGGTAAATTCAGCATTACTGACCGGGTTCGGCGCACAGCCGTTAAAAACGCCTTTCGCTTGTGGTTGTTCCGTCAGTGTGAGGAATAAGCGACTGATGTCGTTAAGATGAATCCAGGGCATATATTGACGGCCATTGGCGAGTCTGCCGCCTAAACCCAATTTGAACGGTAACAACATTTTTTTTAAAAAACCGCCATCAGCCGCCAACACTAGACCTGTGCGCACAATGCAAACCCGAATGCCATGCTTTTCAGCGGCCGATGCTTGTTGTTCCCATTGTTCGCAAAGCTGATGGGCGTATTCGTCATGAAATGAGCTTTCTTCGTTCAGCGTTTGCTCACCGCCGTCGCCATACCAGCCGACTGCCGATCCGCTGATTAAACATTCAGGTTTGCTTTGCCGTTGAGCCAGCCAATCGACTAAGTTTCGAGTCAGTTCGATTCGACTACTTTCCAATACGCGTTTACGGGATTGTGTCCAACGTTTATCGGCAATTGGCGCGCCAGCCAAGTTGATTACCACGTCAATTTTATCCTTATCATCAATTTCCGCTAATGAAGCAATTGCGTTTAAGTTGGGAATATCACGAGCTGACACTTTTGCGGGCGTTCGGCTCAAAATCGTGACTTGATGATTATCGGCGATGAGTTTGTCAATGATCGCCGTTCCGATTAAGCCTGTGCCGCCGGTTAGTAAAAAATGTTTCATCTCAATCCCTCCTAGGCGCCAAAATATCCGACATCTGAATTTCAATATCGGGTCGATGAAGTAATGAAATTCGGTCGCTGGAAAATAAAGTCATTTTTTCCTGATAAACCCCATCGCCGGGTTTACGATAGATTTCCAGGCAAGGTTTGGTCAGGTTTATCAGCCAATATTCACTGACTCCATGTAATGCATACAACTGTAACTTCTGATTTTGGTCGAAGGGTAGGGAGCTGTCCGCTACTTCAATTAATAATAAAACATCGTCGGCCTTCGGGTGTTGGGAAGCATAATAATCAGCCGATGGTTTAAGCAGCATTAAGTCCGGCTGAGGTTGAGAAAAATCGCCTAAATCTAGCGGGTTTTGTATGCTAATGATCGCTTGATCCGAAATTGTCCGGCTAAGAAGATGATTGAGGCGGTTAATGCATCCCGAATGCTGACTACCGATAGGCGACATTTCCAGTATTTCTCCATTAATTAATTCAATTCGGCTATCGCTTGAAAAAACCCCGGCATCAGCCATTTTGCGCCATTCATCAATATGGGTTAGATGCTTTTTATAACCAAGTTCAAATGATGTAGACATAGGCGTAATGTGATTATATGGAGAAGAAATATGCAACAGCTCATCCGCCATTGGGAATGGTAGCTGAGTCAAATATCTTTAGACTTTTATTATGCCCCAAATTCTATTTCATAACCGCTGAATTTGCGAATGTTGATGACCCCTGTGTCCAATAATAAATATTGGCCTTTAATGCCGTTGAGCACGCCGGTGACTTCGGCGGTTTTATCCAGGTTGAATGATTTCACTTTTGTCGGGTAAGTATTGACCGGGTATTGAATTTCGATGCTTTCTTGACCGGCTAAAGTTTCTATCGCATCCTCTCCGAATTGCTGTTTTATGGATTGAAGTTCGCTTTCACATTGGGATAGCAGTTCATCACGGCAGGTTTTTAAATCCAATGGTTCAACCTGATTTTTCAACATTTTTTGCCAACTGGTTTTATCGCTGGCGTATTGAGCAATAGCGACCTCGATCAAACCGGATAAATGTCTGGATGAGACTTTAAAAATCGGTAAGGCCTGTATTGCGCCTTGATCAATCCAACGGGTGGGGATTTGCGATTGTCGGGTAATGCCGACTTTCAGTCCTGATGAATTAGCCAGATAAACAAAATGTGGCTGAAAGCAAAATTCCTCACCCCATTCGGGTTCCCGACAAGTGCCTTTTGCGTAGTGACAGGTTTCGGGCTTCATAATGCACATATCGCATTGCGCCAAAGATTTAAAGCAAGGATAACAATAACCTTGGTTGAAACTTTTTTTAGTGAGTCGATTGCAATGGACGCAGAAAATTTGACCGCTGTATTTGAGCGAAATAGGCTTACCGATTAATGGGTTCAAGTCGATCAGCTGATCGTTGACGGGTAGCTGATAACTGACTGGACTATTTAATGTTGTATTCATTTTTCGCAAGCAACCTAACACAGATCTACCTCATTTATTAAATAGAGCTATTTTACAGGCAAGCAAAGAGGAAATGCAGGACTAAAAGCACCCAAGCATACACATTTAACATTTCACTTGTCTTTTTTTCCATCTTCAGCGTTGCCTACATGGATGTAGGTAAGGGGCGTGAGCAGGAGCGGAAGCTTTGCATAAATAGTTGCATAGCGGGCTATGCGCCTATTTATGCGCCTCGGCAATCGCTCCCTGCATTGCTCTACCTCCTGCATCCCTGCAGTCGTTGAATATGAAAAAAATCCTGCGTAAAATTTAGTTAAATGTGTATGCTTGGGTACTTATTGCAAAAAACGCGGCAGGGGCTAATCCGCCCGATGAAATCAATGCAAGGGAGGCGGGTTGTCGGATGTTTTTTTATCAACTTTAAAAAAAGCAATCGATTGCACCAGACGAGATGAGATTGATTTCAGTTCATCCATGGATTGGCCTGCCTCCTGACTGACTTGAATCGAGTTTTTTGTTGATGAGGTGATGTCATCTAAAATTTGGGTCACCTTTTCAGCTTGCTCCCGTTCTTTATT
This sequence comes from Methylococcaceae bacterium, assembly GCA_006844585.1. Lineage (GTDB taxonomy): Bacteria > Pseudomonadota > Gammaproteobacteria > Methylococcales > Methylomonadaceae > Methylomarinum. The sequence continues at coordinate 25,677 of SPJM01000342.1, forward strand.
AATGCCTTTGGTTAATACGGCGGTTACATCCCCCATCGTTTGGGTGGCGGCATTGAGGCTATCATTGTATTCCGATAAATCCACGGCGGATTTTTCAATATCCTGCTGGCAAGTATTTTGTTGATGAACAGCCTGCACGATATCTTCAATTTGTTGTTTAGACTGGAATACCGATTGCTGAATCATATCGAAAGATGATTTCACCAGATTGACTTTTTCGAGTCCGTTATCAATAACCCGGCGACCTGATTTGGTCGCCTCCACCGTTGATTGGGTTTGGCTGCGTATGGTTTCTATATGATCCTTGATATCTTTTGCCGCCACCGAGCTTTTCTGTGCTAATTTTCTGACTTCATTGGCGACAATTGCAAAGCCGTTGCCCGCTTCGCCGGCTCGGGCGGCTTCCACCGAAGCATTTAACGCCAACAGATTGGTTTGGAAAGATATATCGTTAACCGTTTCAACAATTTCCTGAATGGCAACCGAGCTCTTATCCAGTTGATGAATTTGCAGGGATAAATCATCGACGGTTTCAGCGATATTGCTCATCCCGGTATTAGCTTCATTAACCGCATGAATGCCTTTTTGAGTTTCCGATAGCATCGTTTCGGAAGACTTCAGAGAATGTTCCGAAAATTGCGAAATTTGTCCCATCTGAAATTTAACCGCTTCAACATTTTTACGCGTGTTGTTAATAGCAAGGTCAACCCCGGACACCACTTTTTCAAGGTGATGCACGTCTGTGATTAATTCGTTTTTACTACTCTCGACCTCTTCCAGTACGTGGTTCATGGTGGATAATGAATGATTTCCCTCGTCTACGGCGTGCAGCAGCTGGTTATTTTTGTTATCGATCAGTTCATGAGCGGAACTGAGCTGGCTAGACATACCGCCGATGGCGACGGCGAATTGATTGACTTGCTCGACGATGCCATTAAGGCTTTCCACCATATGCGCCATCGCTTGGCCCAACAAATCCTGATTACCTTTAATGGCGATATTTTGCTGAATGAAACCTTTGGAAATAGCATCGGCTTTATTGACGGTCTCTTCCAGCTCGCCTAAAAAATGATTAAACATTTTAGCGACTTGACCCGCTTCGGTGCCGTATTCCTCGGCCACGCGTCGGGATAAATTGCCGTCATGAATAATTTGCTGCATGGTTTGCATGGTATCCAGCCAAATTGTTTTCGCGCCGTGTTCGGTGATATTGAGTCCGGCTTCTTCATCTTCCGGCGATACTCGTAGAACGCCAAAGATTTTAAATAACCAGAAGAGTATCAAGCCGGTGCTGAACGCCCAGGCAAAAACGCTGATGATGCCGATCAATTGTATCCAAGCCTGGGCTAAATGGCCGCCGGCGGGTAATTGCTCCACTGGTGCGAAAAAGGCCAGCGCCAATGTGCCCCAAGCGCCGCAAAATCCATGCACGGGAATGGCGTTCAAGGGGTCGTCGATGCGCAGTTTCAATAACAGCCATTCGGCGAATAAGTAAACAATACCTGAGCTAATACCGATCATAATCGCGCCGACTGGCTCCACTGCGGCGCATCCGGCGGTGATGCCGACCAGGCCGGCTAAAATGCCGTTCAATACTTTTTCCACTTCAACCAAAGTATTATGAGTGATCAACATGGATAGAAAGAAGCAAGTAACTCCAGCCGCCGCCGGCGCCAGCATGGTGTTTAACACTACCTGCGGCACGCTTTCATCGCCGACCAGAGTGCTGCCGCCGTTAAAGCCGAACCAGCCGAACCAGAGAATAAAAACGCCGATTGCGCTGTATGAGATATTATGGCCTTGAATATCTTGCGGGGTTCCGTCTGCGGCAAAGCGTCCGATGCGAGGCCCCAGCATCCAGGCGGCGGCAAGCCCGACCCAGCCGCCAACTGAATGGACTACCGTTGAACCCGCGAAGTCGACGAATTGCATATCGGCCAGCCAGCCGCTGGCGTTTTCCATCAGTGCGCCGCCCCAAATCCAATGACCGACCACCGGGTAGATAAAAATGCCTAATACGGTTGAGCCAAAAATATAGGCTTTGAACTGTACGCGTTCGGCAACCGCTCCGGAAACAATGGTGGCTGCGGTGCCCGCAAAGACGACTTGAAAAACGAAAAAAGCATAATGATCCGGTTTGCTGAAGCCATCCAGAAAAAAACCGCTATGGCCGATCAAGCCGTTATAACTGTCTCCGAACATGACTCCGAAACCGATTGCCCAGAAAACGATAATGGTGACAATCATATCGCTGACATTTTTAATCGCCACATTAATGGAGTTCTTCGCCCGAATCATGCCGGTTTCTAATGAGGTGAATCCGGCCTGCATAAAGAACACCATCGCGGCGGCGACAATGATCCAGGTTATATTCAGATTACTTTGCGCCAGAGTTTCGCTATCGGCAAATACTGCGTTAGGGAAAAATAAACAGAGAATAGTGAAAATAATTGAATAGGGTTGGATGGCTTTCATAATAATCGCTGAGTTATCAAGTTCTAAAATAGTATAGGAAATTACTCAGGAATTACGAGGTCTGATTTTTGGGTTTGCGAAATTTATTAACGAAAGAGGTGTTTTGAAAATTTAGCACAGATTGGTTGAGGTTTGGTTATAGTTGCGTAAACAGTTATATAGCCTAGCGCATAACTTCACGCCTGGCTCTTGAACAAAATAACCTATCCATAAAAGCCTAGATTTTATGACGTTGTTAGTGCAGTAAAATGGGGGTACTATGCATTTAAACAATTCTTTTAATTGTTCAAGCTTAATTAGAATGACGGGTTTGTAAAGCCCTTTTTTAACGTTGGTATGTAAATATCTCAATGGATTAAATGCTTATGGTTTAATGAGTTCTTTAGGGGGGAATGACAAAAAAATAGTAATAAAAACGGCAAGATAAATTATTAGTGTAAATTATTCTGGAGATAATAAATGAAATTAAAAAGCTCCGCATATTCTGGATTAATATCATCTATATTGATACTACCCATTTCATCGGCGATGGCTGTCCAAATTACCGAAGTGTCAGTGGGGTTCAACCCGGATACTGTCAATATTATTGGTGAAAACTTTGGTTCGACAAATAATTTAAAAATTACACTTGGAGATTCTTCTTTTGGTAATGATATCAGTACTTATTGCACATTAAATACCACAACAACACCTGAAGAAATTTCTTGTGACTTGAGTAATAGTGGCGGTTTACCTCCCGCAGGAGATTATCTGCTGACCGTTTCATTTGGTAGTGGGAATAGTAAGATTGGCCAATATGCTTTAACAATTGGGGCCGTAGGGCCACAGGGAACTCAAGGAGATACAGGGCCGCAAGGGCCACAGGGAATTCAAGGGGATACAGGACCGCAAGGGCCACAGGGAACTCAAGGGGATACAGGGCCGCAAGGACCACAGGGAATTCAAGGCGATACAGGGCCGCAAGGACCACAGGGAATTCAAGGGGATACAGGGCCGCAAGGGCCACAGGGAATTCAAGGCGATACAGGGCCGCAAGGACTACAGGGAATTCAAGGGGATACAGGGCCGCAAGGGCCACAGGGAGTTACGGGTGTTGATGGATTATCTTGTTGGGATCTTAATGGAGATGGGATATTTGATTTGGAAGAAGACATTAATACTGATGGGCAAGCGAATACCGCTGATTGTATAGATAATAGCAGTCAAGATTTAAATACAATACTTGCCGTAGGTAATGATGCGGGAGGCAGTAAAATCACTAATTTAGCAGACCCTGCTAATCCCCAAGATGCTGCCACCAAAGCCTATATTGATACTCTTGAAAGTCGACTTGCGCTTCTCGAAGCAATCGCTCCTACAGGACTAGATCGAATTGACGCTACTATCACCGAAGACGGGAGAACCTTCTATATTATTGATGAATCCATGAGCGCTACTGATGGGCAACAGTTGTGTGAATCGCTAAACATGGATCTCGCTAAAGTGACTTCTGAAGCTCAAAATACAGCGATTTCAAGTTATTGGGGATTTGATAGACCGAATACTTTAATTTGGATTGGCGCCAATGATATTGATACGGAAGGAACGGTAGTGCATCGTGACGGAGATCCGGTTGATGACTCTTTTGTTACTTGGTACGACTTGGATTCACTTCCAAATACCGATTTTCGCGATTGTGTAAGCATGTCGGGGCTGCATACTTTCCGTGGCGCTGGCGGTCAGTGGGGGTGGGAGAGATGTGTGAATACCAGGTTCATAGTGTGTTCTAAGTATTAATAAATAATCGATAAAACTTATACCGAATAGGGGGGGATATCCACTCTATCCGGTGTATTTAATCACTAAGTAGGGTTTGTGCGATTGATTGGGTCTTTAAGCAATTAATTTATCAGCTGCTTCCTGATATTTAGCGGCGCATTGTTTAGCAACCTCTTCAGGTAAGCGCGGCGCAGGCGCAGTTTTATCCCAATCCAGCGACTCCAGATAATCGCGTAAATATTGTTTGTCGAAACTCGGCGGGCTGATGCCGGTGCGATATTGTTCGGCGGGCCAAAAACGCGAGGAATCCGGGGTGAGCGCTTCGTCAATCAAGTATAGATTGTTATTTTCATCGACGCCGAATTCAAACTTGGTGTCGGCAATGATGATGCCGCGTTGTCTGGCGTATTCAGCGGCTTCCAGGTATAGCTTGATGCTGATGTCGCGGACTTTTTCCGCCATTTCCCGGCCTAATAGCGGAATGGTTTGTTGAAAGCTGATATTCATGTCATGATCGCCGACATCAGCTTTTGTGGACGGCGTGTAGATGGCTTCCGGCAATTGCTCGGCTTGTTGCAGTCCGGCAGGCAAGGGTATGCCGCAGACTTGACCGCTTTGTTGATAATCTTTCCAGCCGGAGCCGATTAAATAACCGCGCACAATGGCTTCAATCGGCAGCGGTTTCAAATGTTTGACGATAATCGCCCGATCTTCGACCTGTGCGCGTTCTGCCGGATTGGGGATGACTTGCTGCAAAGTCAAATCGCTTGCCAAGTGATTAGGGATAATCATTTCCATTTTATCAAACCAAAAATTGGAGACTTGGGTCAGCACCCGGCCTTTGCCGGGAATAGGGTCATCCAGGATGACATCGAAAGCCGACATGCGATCAGTGGTGACAATGAGAAGATGTTGGTCATCAATTTTATAAATATCGCGAACCTTTCCCCGAGTAATGAGTTCTAATTCGCTTAACGTGGATTGGTAGAGTGCTGTCGGTGCGTTCATATTCTAAATAGCAAATGGGCGGATTAATCATTTCATTTGGTCACAAGCTGATTAATGCGCGGTAAAATATACTATTTTAACATTAAACAGATCATTTAAAGCATCTTAAGGAAAAAGCTTATGAGTTGGTTAGGTAAAGTTGTCGGCGGCGCTTTCGGGTTTATGATGGGCGGGCCGTTGGGGGCGATATTGGGCGCTTCTGTGGGACATCAGTTTGATAACGGCGTGGAGGGACTGGATGAAAGGGAAAGTTTCAACCCCGGTGATCAACATCGTGTGCAAATGGCGTTTTTTACCGCGACATTTGCTGTCATGGGGCATATCGCCAAGGCTGACGGCCGCGTTTCTCAGGCTGAAATTAATCTTGCCAGGCAAGTGATGGATGAATTGGGATTGACCGATAATATGCGGGAGACGGCGATTAATCTCTTTCAAGAAGGTAAAAAAGCGGACTTCCCTATTCACGATGTATTGGCGCAGTTTCGAAAAGAATGTCACCGGCGCACCCATTTAATTCGAATGTTTTTGGAAATACAAATTCAGGCGGCTTATGCTGACGGGACTTTGGATAGCGCGGAAGAACTCATCTTACAAACGATTTGCGGGCAACTCAGTATTTCCCGATTTGAATATGAACGGATCAAAATTCAATTTCAAGCCCAACAGCGATTCCATCAATATCAACGTCAGCATAGCGTTAATCGCCCGTCCCCCAGTCATGTGCTGGATGATGCTTACGCAGTGTTGGGTTTGGATAAAACAGCCAGCGATGCGGAAGTGAAAAAAGCTTATCGGCGTTTAATCAGCCAAAATCACCCGGATAAATTGGTGGCTAAAGGACTGCCCGAAGAAATGATGACCTTGGCTAAAGAAAAAACCCAAAAAATTCGTAAAGCTTACGAGACTATTAAGGCGGCGAGAGAGCGTTAGTTTTCGCAATGCAAAATTTTCAAGCGGCATTCGCTAATGCTTTGCAAATGTTGAGGGCAGGCGATCCCTTATTGATGGAAAGCGTTGTTTTATCGTTGCAGGTCAGTTTGACTGCCGTGCTGTTGGCGGGTTTAGTCGGTTTTTTGGTCGGCGCTGTACTGGCGATGACCCGATTTCCCGGCAGACAATTCATTTCAGTTTTGTTAAACGCCTTAATGGGGTTGCCGCCGGTTGTCGTCGGATTGGCGGTGTATATGTTGCTTTCTCGTAGCGGGCCGTTAGGCGCTTGGGGTTTGTTATTCAGCCCCGAGGCGATGATTATCGCTCAGTGGGTTTTAATAACACCGCTCATTGCCGCCTTAAGCAAGCAAGTATTTGAAGAATTGTATGCCGAATATAGTGAATTGTTAAAGTCTTTAGGGGCCAATAAGCGGGTGGTGTTGGCGACTTTAATGTGGGAAGGCCGATTGAGTTTGACGGTGGTTTTATTGGCCGGCTTTGGAAGGGCGATATCCGAAGTCGGCGCGGTGTTAATCGTCGGCGGCAATATTGTTCATCATACTCGGGTGATGACGACGGCGATTGCTTTAGAGACGGCAAAAGGCAATTTGAGTATTGCTTTGGCTTTAGGCATTATTTTGATTTTTTTGGCCTGTTTAGTCAATGCGTTGATTTCCGTCTCTAATTTGTATTTGAATCGCTTTTCCGGATGATGAAAAATGGATCACCGTATTGTTAATCCTACCTTGATGCCGTTGACAGTGAATGGTTTAAGCCTGATTCGGAACCAACGACAATTACTGAGCGATATTAGTTTTACCTTGAATAATGAGCAAGTCAGCGTAGTTTTGGGCGCCAACGGGGCGGGTAAAACCTTATTATTGAAACTATGTCATGGCTTGATTCAGCCCAGCAAGGGCGAAATAAGTTGGGGTGAAAAAGACCCAAAGCAAATTGCTGAAAAACAAGCGATGGTTTTTCAGCGACCGGTTTTATTGAAGCGTTCAGCGGCGGATAATATTAATTATGTATTGAAACTGAAAGGTTTTGATAAACGACAGCGTCAACAAAAGATGCAGCAATGTCTGGAACTAACCGGGTTGACGCATTTAAAAAACCGACCGGCCAGAGTGCTTTCCGGGGGCGAGCAGCAACGCCTGGCGCTGGCGCGCGCCTGGGCGATACAACCGGAAGTATTGTTTTTGGATGAAATAACAGCCAATTTAGATCCTTCGGCAACCGCGCTAGTCGAGCAATTAATTGAACTATTCGCTGCCAGCGGCGTGAAAATCATCATGACCACCCATGATTTAAATCAGGCGAAAAGATTGGCGGATGAGGTATTGTTTTTACATCAAGGCCGCCTATTGGAACATAATTCTGCCAAGCCGTTTTTTGAAGCCGCCGAACAACCGGCAGCCAAGGCTTTTGTGCGCGGGGAGTTGCTTTGGTAAAGCCGTAGGCTTCAAAAGTATTACAATGATTCCGTTTCATCTTAAACGGACATTTCCATGAGTAGGTCAAACTTCATTCCGACCAATGAATCAGTTCAAGTTCGCCGTTGAAATGCTCGACAATAGCGGTGCAACTCTCGACAAAATCACCTGTGTTGATGTAATAAAAGCCACCGATCATTTTTAATTCGGCATGATGAATATGGCCGCAGATAACGCCGTCAACAGCTTCTTTTTTCAGCGTGTTGACAATATTTTCTTCATAATCGGAAATGAACTGAACGATATTTTTGACCTTATATTTAATATACGCCGCCAGGGAAAAGTGCGATTGCACGCCGAGCAGGCGGCGTACAAATCGAATCAAGCGATTTACTTGTAATAAAAAATCATATCCGTTACTGCCTAATTTTGCGATCCATTGATGATATTGGGCAATGGTGTCGTACTCATCGCCGTGTACAATCATAAATTTTTTTCCGTCTGCGGTGGTGTGATAGGCGGTGTTTATAACCTCAATATCGCCGAACACATAGTTGTTGTATTCTCTAACGTTTTCGTCGTGATTGCCCGGTATATAAGTGACATGGGTGCCGTGTCTGGCTTTACGCAGAATTTTTTGAATGATAGTGTTATGAGATGTCGGCCAATACATTTTTTTTGAGAGCGCCCAAAAATCGATAATATCGCCGACTAGATAGAGATTTTCACTGTCATTATGTTTTAAAAAGTCCAACAATACATCGGCTTGGCATTGCGTAGAGCCGATATGCAAGTCGGAAATCCAGATGGTTCTATATTGATTCGTTTCCATAATTAAAAGAGTTTCTTGTGTAATGCCGGTAGTAATGACAGTAAAGCAATCAATGTGAACGCCAGTATGATTTCGATGCTGATTAATTCAGATGGCGAGCTGATTTGTTCAAGTTTACTGCCTGCATTGGCGTACATTAAGGAAGCGGGGATTACACCAATTGCCGTACTGTAGACATATTTAGAAAAAGAAATTCTGGAAATACCAGCTAAAATATTGGTTAAAAAATAAGGGACGATCATGATGAATCGTAAGGAGAGTAAATAATAAAAGCCGTTGTGTTCGATGTCATCTTCGACTTTCTTTAAACGATGATAATATTTTTTTTCAAAGCTGTTTTTGAAGGTGTAACGGCTGAGCAGAAAGCCCAAGATGCAGGCCAGAAAGGTAGCCGTGATATTGAAAAAAGCGCCTAGATAAAAGCCGAAAAAAAAACCGCCCAATAATTTGAATAGCGCCGCCAAGGGTATTGGGGAATTGATGAAGATACAGCAAGCTAGATAGAACAATGCGACCGAGAGCTGATAATTAAGTTGAATGAATTCGCCGATTTGTTGTTTGTGTTGATTGATTTTTTCAAAAGTTAAATAATCCATTGAAACAGCGGAAATCGCGCAAAATGACAGTAATATAATGATCGGAAAAATTGTCGATTTTTGTAAAAAGCCCGGCATTGTTTGATTGCTATACGTTGAAATGAACAAGAATCCAACTGAGGAGCGTTCACGAAATAATTTCGACAACTGACTTGCCTTTTTATCCGCCTTCAGCGTTGCACAAACAATTACATAGCTTGCTATGCGCCTGTTTGTGCGCCTTGAAGGCAAATAAAAATTCTGCGCCAGTTGCCGAACTTATTTCATTCCCGTTCCTTATTAAATTGGCATGCAGCATGGAATGGTTACATGATTTTATGACTTGCGTATGACGAGATTAATCGTCATCATTAAATGCAATTCTCATCGCCAAAATTGGAGGTGTGGAAGGGATGATGCTTCGTGGTAATGGATGCGGATTTTATAGAACGGTTTGATCAGTATAAGGAGAGTCTTTTGTTTTTTTACTCTTTACCTGTTTTTTTTGACGATGTTAATGTCATGACTCGAATAGAGTTTTTGTTGATTTTAGCGGTGCTGTTGTGTTTTTTTTGGTTCACTGCTCCGCAGCCGGAGGGGGCTGTTGTGTCGTCCAAAGAGGCGTCGGCGACCAGGGATCATTTAGTAGAGGCGTGGTTGGGACGCAAGCCTTTGTGGATGATTTTTTGGGTTTTTTTTATTGTTCTTAACGCTTTGGTTTTTTATGTCGATGGTTTAGCGATTAGCGGTCGGTTCACAGTTTCAAGCTGGGATGCGTTTTACTTTATATTGTTTACCCCGACTGTATTTTGGACGGTTTGCATCTGGCGCAATTCCGCTAATACGCGTTTTAGATTTTGGGCCGCTTTCGCCAGATTGGCGTCGGCGACCGTTTTTTTCGATTTTTTTCTAAAACTGGTTTTAAGGTTTGCCTACGCTCGTATTTTTTTCAATTGTCAGGAAGCGGTGCTGGACTATGCGGCTTGTTTTTAACCCAGCCTTCGAAAGCTGGGTTAAGCGGTTTGCATTTTGGCGCTAAAGTGAATTTAAATAGGCGCTGATTGCTTTAATATCTTCGTTGCTTAAGTTTTTTGCAATTGCCGCCATCGGGCCGCCCTTGCGATTGCCTTTTTTGAAACTGCTCAATTGTTTGCTGAGGTATTGGGTTTGCTGACCCGCGAGTCTGGGGATTTGACTGCGCCCGGCGCCTTGTGCGCCATGACAGCCGAAACACATCATGGCTTTTTGTTTGCCGGTTTCAATTAATGTGGAATTTTTATCAAGATCTTTTGATTTTAATTGTTGTTTGGCGAAATAAGCGGCAATTTCTTTAATGCTGTTATTGTCCAGGTTGGCGGCGATTTGATTCATCGTCGGGTTGATTCTTTGCTTGTTTTTAAAAGCCGTTAATTGCGCTTTTAAATATTTGCTTTGTTGCCCCGCCAGGCTGGGGGTTGTGCTGTTATGACTGACGCCTTTGTCGCCATGGCAACCCTGACACAAAGCAACTTTATTTTCAATAGTTTGCGCTTTGGCTGCGGGTAGCGCGGTGAATAAAAGCAGGTTTGAAAAAAATAAACAAATAGTCAATTTGTGAACAGTATTCATGGCTGAGAACCTCAATTATATATGGGACATTCTAATAGGCTATGGTGCGCGACTATTGGGATTTTGTAAAAATCGCAATGACTAACTTTGTTAATTAGGACTGAGCAAAAAGACACGCTAGTTTCGGGTTTTATAAAATTCTCAGTCCTTAGGTAATGAAAATAACCCCTTGTCGCTTAATATTGTCTGAATTTTAGGCGGCGGTTGTCATGACCGGGATAAGTTTAGATTAAGTAGGGATATGAAACAAGCAATCCTTAGCGGATTGGGTTAAAATAATTGCGTTTTGCATTGATTTTTCATGCCATTTATGAGTGTTGGAGGCATAATCAATGTGTTTAATTGAATGCAACTAAGAGAGAATATCCGTGGCCAAAATTACTGAAGTGCCCAGTCCTTTTTGTGGCGTAGGAACTGATGATTTGGTTGTTGAGGTGGATGGAACAACCTTGACTGTCAAAGAAAACGGTTGTGCTGTGAATACGCCGGCTTTTGAACAAGCGATAAGCGACTTGAAACCTCGCATTAATGGCGAAGAAGTTGAGTTGGAGCAAGCTGTTGCTAAAGCCGCTGAATTGTTGGCGAATAGTTATCAGCCGTTGATCGGCGGTTGCGCAAGCGATGTGAACGGTATGCGCGGCGTATTGGCGGTGGCCGATCATTGCGGCGCAGTCGTTGATAATATCAATTTCAATGCAGCTAGACGCAATTATTTAACCATGCAGGATTCCGGCTGGATGAACACCACCCTGGCTGAAATAAAAAATCGTTGTGATTTATTAGTCTTGGTCGGTGTTGACCTGGAAGCTTTTTCACCGCGTTTTTTTGAACAATATATATGGTGTGACGACGCCATGTATTTGGATAATGCCGCCGCCCGGCAAATTGTTTATTTAGGTAAAGCGCCTTCAGGTGCGGCCTCAACTTCGCCGGATGGGGCAGCTGCAAAAGTGTTGGCTTGTGATGATGCGGACTTACCGGAATTATTAGCGGTGTTGGCGGCTTTGTTGAAAAAGCAGCCTTTGCAAGTTGAGGCGGTGGCTGGTATCGCATTGCCGGAATTGCAGACGTTGGCGGAACAATTAATGAACGCTAAATACGGTGTAATAAGCTGGGCGGCCAGCGCCTTGGATTTCAGCCAAGCTGAGTTAACCGTTCAGTCAATTTGCAATACAGTTAAAGAGATTAATGATTTGGGCGTCCGTTGCTCAGGGTTTCCTTTAGGTGGAAAAAAAGGCGATGTAACCGCTAATCAAGTCAGCGGATGGATAACCGGTTATCCGGCGCGGGTCGCTTTTAATCGTGGTTATCCTGAATATGATCCTTTTCTTTATGATGGTATGGCGATGTTGAGCAATGGCGAAGTGGATGTGTTGTTATGGGTAGAGGCTTTTAATAGTGAAGCAGCGCCGCCATCGGCCGGTATTCCGACTATTGCGGTGGGTCGTTCCGGGATGCAATTTGAAAAAGAACCGGATGTTTTTATTCCGGTGGGAACGCCCGGCATTGATCATGCCGGTCATGCTTATCGATTGGATAACGTGGTGGCCTTGCGCTTGAAAAAATTAAGAGATTCCGGCTTACCGAGTACGGCGGAAGTGTTGAATGCCATAGAAAATCTGTTGCAGGTGAAGAATGCTGATTAAATTAAAAGGCGGAAAGGTTTTTGATCCTGCCGCCGGGGTCGATGGGAAAACTCAAGACATCTATATTCAAGATGGCAAAATCGTTAAAGCGCCGAAACAGGATGCAGGCGTCAAAATTGATAAAGAATATGATTTGCAGGGAAAAGTAGTGATGGCGGGCGCCATTGATATGCATACCCATATCGGCGGCGGCAAAGGTAATATCGCTCGTATTTTATTGCCGGAGGATCACCGTGCTGATCCGGTTGTGCGCGGACAGATTACCCGGTCTGGATGTGGTCATGTAATGCCCAGTACTTATGTGACCGGTTATCGTTATGCCGAAATGGGCTATACCGCCGCTTTCGAACCTGCGGTATTGCCTGTTAATGCGCGTCAGGCGCATATGGAAATGGGCGACACGCCGATTCTGGATAAGGGCGGCTATGTGATGTTAGGCAGTGATGATTATTTACTGCGGATGATGACGGCTAACAAAGATCAGCAAGCGATTAATGATTATGTGGCCTGGACCTTACAAGCGGCTAAAGGCATTGGTATAAAAGTGGTCAATGCCGGCGGTATTAATGCATTCAAGTTTAATCAGCGACAATTAGATCTGGATGAGAAAAATGTCTATTATGATGTGTCGCCCAGACAAGTGTTGCAGAGTTTGGCGACGGCTGTTAATCAATTAGGCATTCCGCATCCTTTGCATGTGCATGGCTGTAATCTGGGGGTGCCGGGTAATGTTGAAACGACTCTGGACACCATTCAAGGCATCGGCGGCCTGCCGATGCATTTAACCCATATTCAATTTCACAGTTATGGGGCGGAGGGCGACTTCAAATTTTCTTCCGGCGCTGCGCAAATTGCCGAGGCGATTAATAAAAACAAAAACATTACCGCCGATGTCGGGCAGATATTATTCGGACAAACGGTAACCGCGTCGGGCGATAGTATGCACCAACACGCCAACCATCAATTCGCTAATCCATCTAAATGGGTTTGTATGGATATTGAATGCGACGCCGGATGCGGGGTGGTGCCGTTTAAATATCGCGATCAAAACTTCGTCAATGCTTTGCAATGGGCGATTGGTCTGGAAATATTCTTATTGGTGGACGATCCTTGGCGGGTTTTCTTGACGACAGATCATCCTAACGGCGCGCCGTTTACCAGTTATCCGCATTTAATTCGCTTGTTGATGGATAAGAGCTTCCGCAACGATATGTTGGCGACGATTCATCCGGAAGCGCAAAAAATGACGACTTTGGCGTCTATTGACCGAGAATACTCATTACAGGAAATCGCCATTATGACCCGGGCGGGGGCGGCCAAATTGGTTGGCCTGCATGACAGAGGCGGCTTATCATCCGGTAATTGGGCGGATATTACCGTTTATACCGAGCATGAAGATCGGCAAAGAATGTTCGAAAAACCGGATTATGTGTTCAAAGATGGGCAATTAGTGGTGAAAGACGGCGAAGTGGTGAAAGTGACTTGGGGAACCACCCATATCGTTAAGCCGGATTATGATGCTTCCGTGGAAAAAGACTTGAAAAAATATTTTGATCGTTATCTGACCATGAAACTGGGTAACTTTAAAATCAGCGATGATGAATTCACTGAAGACGGGCGCGGCAGTTTAACGGAGCATCCGCTGAAAGGAGGTGCGGCATGATTATCAACGGTGTAACAATTGATCAAACTTTCGCCGAAGCTTTTCCGATGAAAGCGACGCGGGCGATAATTACCGCACAAAATGAAAAATGGGCGATGATTTCCGCGCAAGCGATGACCGGATTTGCAACCTCGGTCATTGCTTGTGGTTGCGAAGCCGGTATTGAGCGGGTTTTATCGCCTTCCGAAACGCCTGACGGCAGACCGGGCGTATCAATCCTGATTTTTGCGATGGGTGGAAAAGGCTTGGCCAAGCAATTGGAAACCCGCGCCGGACAGTGTGTTCTGACATCGCCGACTTCAGCTTTATTTGCCGGTATTGATGAAGGAAAGCAGATTCCATTGGGTAAAAACCTGCGCTATTTCGGCGACGGCTTTCAAATTTCCAAAAAAATTAACGGTAAGCGCTATTGGCGGGTGCCGGTGATGGACGGCGAATTCTTGGCGGAGGCCACCACCGCCCAAGTCGGAGCGGTCGGCGGCGGTAATTTCCTGGTCTTGGCGGAATCTCAGCCGCAAGCTTTAGCGGCTTGTGAAGCGGCAATTGAAGAAATGAGAAAAATACCCAATGTGATTATGCCGTTTCCCGGCGGCGTAGTGCGTTCCGGTTCTAAAGTCGGTTCTAAATATCCGGCCTTGGGCGCATCAACTAATGATGCATTTTGTCCGACTTTAAAAGGCGTGACTCAAACGGATTTGTCGCCGGAAATTGAATCGGTGATGGAAATCGTCATCGATGGTTTGACTAAGGAAGATATAGATCAAGCTATGCGGGTCGGCATACAAGCTGTTTGTGATATGGGGGCGGAGCAGGGCATTAAACGGATTAGCGCCGGAAATTACGGCGGTAAGCTGGGACCTTTTCATTTTCATTTGCAGGAGATTATGGCGTGAGCGCATTAACCTTAACCATGAAACACAGGTTAGATCAGCGGGTGGATATGTCGCCGTTGGTTTGTCATAAACTGGCCGGGCTAACGCCGGAGCAAATCGGTGCGATTGAATTGCAGTGCGGCAAACAAAAAATTCGCGTCGATTCATTATTCAAAATTCAGGGCGATGACACCCAAAACCTCATCATTGCCAATAGCTTTGCTAAGTTGGATTATATCGGCAAGGAATTACAAGGCGGTCAAATTACCATTGAAGGCGATGTCGGCGCTTATCTTGGCATGCAGATGCAGTCAGGCGTGATTCATGCGAAAGATGATGCCGGGCTTTACGCCGGTTGTGAAATGAAAGAGGGTTTGTTGCAGATTGACGGCAATGCTGGTGATTTTCTGGGCGCAGCCTTGCCGGGTAATAAACAAGGTATGAAAGGCGGACGCATTTTGGTCAAAGGCAATGTCGGCGAACGCGCCGGCGATCATATGCGCAGGGGGGCGATTTTAATTGAAGGCGATGTCGGCGCCTATTGCGGCTCAAGAATGGTGGCCGGCACCATTGCGGTGATGGGACAATGCGGTCGTTATCCGGGTTACGCGATGCGTAGAGGGACTTTATTGTTTTGGCAGGCTGTACAAGCGCCCGCTACTTTTAACGATTGCGGTTCTCATACTCTGGCGTTTCTGCCGATTTTGTTTTCTTCTTTTGGCGACTTGAATAGTCATTTTGCTGAACCGAGCGAGGTTTTTAATCGCGTTCAACGTTACGGCGGCGATTTGGCGGAAACGGGGCGGGGAGAAATATTGGTTAAACTGGCTTAAGGAGCGGCCATTATGGGAAAGATAGTTGATACATCGAATTTAAGAGGCGATTTTTTTGGCGGTTTGACCGCAGGAGTTGTCGCTTTACCTTTGGCGCTGGCTTTTGGCGTACAGTCCGGCATGGGGGCCATTGCCGGTTTGTACGGGGCGATTATGATCGGTATGATCGCCGCCTGGTTCGGCGGCACCGATACCCAAATCAGCGGCCCGACCGGGCCGATGACGGTTGTTTCCGCAGTTGTCATCGCATCGGCGGTTGATGCGCATGGCGGTAGAATGGAAGACGCCTTAGGGACGATTATCGCTATCTTTTTATTAGCCGGTTTATTGCAAATCTTGTTAGGGGTTTTCAGAATCGGCCACTATATCAAATATATGCCGTATCCGGTGGTTTCCGGGTTTATGAGCGGAATCGGCATTATTATTATTGTGTTACAGATCTTTCCGTTTCTGGGGCATAGTTCGCCAAAGAAGATTCCGGAAATTTTTACAAGCTTGCCGGATATTTTGGATCAGGTGAATTATGCCTCTGTCTGTTTGGCATTAGCGACTATCGCGATCATTTACCTGTTTCCGAAAATCACCAAATTGATTCCCAGCGCCTTGGCGGCGTTGGTGGCGTTGACAGTTGCCTCAACGATATTGGAGTTGGATGTGAAAATTATCGGCGATATTCCGGAAGGTTTGCCGGTTTTGCAATTGTCATCACTTTCCAATGTCGATTGGGGAAGGCCTATGCTGCTGCTGATACCAGCATTGACTTTGGCGGCCTTGGGTACTATTGATTCCTTATTGACCTCTATTGTCGCCGACAATATGACCCGGACTCAACATAGTAGTAATAAAGAATTGGTCGGCCAAGGGTTGGGTAATATGGCGGCGGCGGTAATAGGCGGCATACCCGGCGCCGGAGCGACGATGCGTACGGTGGTTAATATAAATTCCGGCGGCAGAACGCGTTTGTCCGGGGTTATTCATGGGCTGGCTTTGTTGATTGTTTTGTTGGGCGCCGGCGCTTATGCGCGCCTGATACCGTTGCCGGTTTTAGCCGGAATTTTGATCACCGTCGGTATCGGCATTGTTAATTACAAGGCCATTAAACATATTCCGTATGTGCCGTTGGCTGATTCATTAATTATGCTGGTGGTGATTATTTTGACGGTGTTTGTGGACCTTTTGCAAGCGGTCGCCGTCGGAATGGTGCTGGCTTGCGTGCTGTTTATGAAAAAAATGAGCGATATAGTCGATGATCAAGTTCGAGATGGATTGGTTGGCGACAATCTTGACGATGCCGATAACCCTGTTGATTTGACTGTGCCTGAAGAGGTTCGACAACAGGTATATGTTAAATATTTTGACGGCCCGATTTTTTTCGGCTTTTCCTCGCGTTTTCCGGAAATGTTGCGGGATGTTCCGAGTGTTAAAGTGATTGTATTACGTATGGACAGGGTGCCTTATATCGATCAGTCGGGGATATATAGTATCGAAGACCTGATTTTGGGTCTACAGGAAAAAAATGTACATGTGTATTTTTCGGGTTTGCAAAAGCAGCCTAATGAAATGCTCAAGAATATTGCTTTAATTCCTCGATTGGTGCCGAGTAATCGGGTTTATTCTGATTTTAGAGTTTGTATGGAGGCTGTAAAAGAAAGTTTATGAATACTGGAGTCTGACAATGGTGGCGTAATAACTGAGGTTTTTGTCAATCATGTCATATGCTATAGGGGATTAATTGATTTTAACGCTAGCAGCTTCTCTAGCATTAATATGAACTAAAGCTTAATGTATAAGAATTTAAGGTGTTGAAGAGTTGTGTTGCCTATTTGTGGTTTATAAAGCGGTATTTGGCATTAGAATTGCTGGTTTTGGATTTAGGGTGAACTTTTTTTGGGGCAAATTTAAGCAAAGCTTAAAAAAAGAAAATTTTTTCTATGATATGATTTTTAAAAGCTAAGAGCATGGGTTAGTATTGTATACTAATAAGCAAAATGTAAATGATAGGCAATGCTTATTTTTTGCTACACTTTGCTATAAGTTAATCAGGGATGCATAATTTCCATGTTTAATAGTTCAATTTCTCTGGAAACATTATTAGAAACTCATGAATTGCCTTTTGTTATTATTGATTCGACATTAACTGTCGTCGGGCTCAATTCCGCATGGGAAAAACAATTTTCAACCACTAAAAAAGAATTCATTGGTAAATCGTGTTGTGATGATGCGCCCAATTGTCGCCATCATGAATTGTTTCAACATTTGGAAGCTTATGAAGTGATTGAGAAACTTGATCAACAAACACTCGCTAAAGTTAAGGGCTATCCTTTATTGGATAAAAGCGGTCAGGTGTATTTAGGAGAGTCAGTTTCTCAAATTATGCCGTTGAGCAAAACTGTAACCAATTCCAAAATGGTGGGTTCCAGTGAAACATTTAAACATTATTTTGCGAAATTGCAGCGCGCCGCCAAATCCAATGTGCCGGTGTTTTTTCTAGGAGAAACGGGAACCGGTAAAGAATTAGCTGCTGAATTTATTCATTCGCATTCAAGTCGAGCGGATCACGAATTTGTGGTGGTGGATTGCACGGTTTTAAGTGAAGATTTGTTTGAAAGTGAATTGTTCGGTCATGAAAAGGGTTCGTTTTCAGGAGCGATCGGTTCAAAAAAGGGTTTGTTTGAAGTGGCTGATCAAGGCACGATTTTCCTGGATGAAGTCGGCGAATTGCCGATTTCCCAACAGCCTAAATTATTACGGGTTTTGGAAACCGGCCAATTTAGAAGGGTCGGCTCCACTAAGTCGATTTCGGTCGATGTGCGCGTGGTTTGCGCTACTCATAGAAATTTGGCCGATATGGTCAAACAAGGAATGTTCAGGGAAGATTTATATTATCGATTGACGGTTTTTCCAGTTCAAATACCGCCCTTGCGCGATAGAATGCAGGATATTATGGAATTAACGGATTTTATTTTGCACCAAATCGGCAGCCGTGAAGCTTGTGCTTATTCAATCAGTAAGGCTGCTTTGAAAAAGCTTTTAAAGCACAATTGGCCGGGCAATATTCGAGAATTAAAAAACTGTTTACAGCTTGCTTGTAGTCTTTGTGAAAATAATATTGTTAACGAAGATGATATTACCTATATGCAGCATGAGCATTTACCCTTTACTTCAACAATTAGCGGTGTAATGCCCAATGCTGGAGTCGGGCGACCGGAGCATAAGGAAGATTCAAACCCTCTAGTGCAGATGGAAATTGAGGTTATCAGGGGATTGTTGGAAAAATATAATGGAAATAGGAAATTAATCGCTGAAGAAATGAATGTCAGCGAAAGAACCCTATATCGTAAGTTGAAACGCTTTAATTTAAAATAGATCAGCAGCGATGGAACACTCATTAACCAATTGGACCTACCAAACTATTGATGCCAAAAACGGCCAAATGGAGCCGCCGGTAGACTTGCGTGAGAAAATTGCCGGGATTAAGGGATTGCCGCCGTTACCGGGAATTGCGGCTAAAATTTTGAAATTAAGCAATGACCCTTCTGCTGACGGCGTTAAGCTGGCGAAAATCATTGAGTTGGACCCGCTTTTAACAACCCAGGTGATACGCTGGGCCAGTTCGGCGCTTTATGGTTATAAAGGTAAGATTACTTCGGTTGAAGTGGCCATCAATCGCGTGTTGGGTTATCAGTTTGTGTTTAATTTAGCGCTGAGCTTATCGGTGCTAAAACCTTTAAAAGCGCCGAAAGAAGGCGCTATCGGCACAGCTGCTTTTTGGCGGCATGCGTTGGCGAGTACTCACTTAATGAAGCATTTAAATGATCGCTTGCCCGAGTCTTTGAAGATTGAGAGTCAAACTGTTTTTTTTGTCGCTATTATGCACAATATCGGTTTGCCGTTATTAGGCGATCAGTTTATCAATGAGTTTAAAATTTTTAATAAAATCGCAGATGCCAATCCGAATTTAAGTCAGGTTAAATTAGAAAAATTTGTTTTCGGAGTGGATCATTGTGAGCTTGGCTGTTGGCTGTTAAGAAGTTGGGCTATGCCTAAGTCAGTGATTGATGTGGTTTATCATCATCATAACCCGAATTACAAAGGCGATAATGTGGTGCTTAATCAATTGACTTATCTTAATGATATTTTGCTGGCCGGATTGGGAATCGGCGATGGGTTCGGGACTGAGGATTACCAGCAGACATTGGAGGTTTTGCAGTTAGAAGAGCTTGATTGTCAGCAAAGTCTGCAAAAAGTTTCCGATCAGCTGGAAGGCATCCAATCCTTAGTTAGTGTCTGTTTGTCAGGGAATTAAGGCTAGACCTAATCTTTGAAATCATAAGCCGCCTGGTCGCGGCTAGTCATCTTTGTTAATTTTCAGTCATTTGTAAATTAATTTCCGTTACAGTTTGGTTTTTAATGCGAAAGCCGCGCATTTCCAATACGCCTTTAGTATTTAAAGAGATAATTAAATACAACGCCTCATCATAATTTGCCATTTGAATATCTGTTGCAGATGGCGTGGCGGGTGCGCTGGGGTGTGAATGATAAATAGCGAAAAACTCTTCCCGGCTTTCGCGCATTTCCCTCATTGCGTTTATTTGTTGCTCCGGATCTAGCTCAAATCGAATCTCAGATTGTTCTGCAATATTGGCGATGGGGTAGCATTTCACGGGGATACCGTTATTGGCGCTGACTAATCCGCATATTTCATGATCAGGCGATTGTTGTGCTATATGTAATAATTGCGTGGCGAGTTTGCGGGGGATTTTTATGGTTGAGGTTTGCATATTAAGGATTCCAAATGGCTGTTGTCGCTCTAGGGTTGCCTGCTAAATCTTGGTGAGTTTCAATGTGTTGATATTGGTTTTTAAGTAATATTGACTGTACTGCGGACTGTTGCTCATAACCATGTTCGATTAACAAATGGCCGTTAGGTTTTAGAAAGTTGATGGCTTGTTCAGCAATGGCGTTAATGTCTTGCAAGCCGTTTTGGGCGGCTATTAACGCCAGGCGCGGTTCGTGAGCGACATCTCCGTTTATTAAATGCGGATCAGTTTCGGCAATATAGGGCGGATTGCTAATAATCATATCAAACGCCTGCGGCCGGATTTCACTGAACCAGTTTGATTTTAGCAGCTCGATATTGTTTGCGCCCAAGCGTTCAGCATTTTGTTGGGCAATGCTGAGGGCGGCGTCTGAAATATCGCTCGCCAACACCTTTAGCGTTTTTAATTCCAATGCCAAGGTGATTGCTATAATGCCGGCGCCGCATCCTAAGTCCAGAATTTTGGCGCTTTGATTCTGTTTTAATCGGGTAAGCGCCAGCTCAATTAAGAGTTCCGTATCCGGTCTAGGGATCAGTACTTGATCGGTAACCAAGAAATCACGGCTCCAGAATTCGCGGCTGCCTGTTAAATAAGCTATCGGTTTGCCTTGTCGGCGTTTTTTCAAAAGAGTTTGAAATTGATTCAGTTCTGCCTCTGTTAATTTTTTTTCAGGCCAGGCGCGTATATGGCTGCGCGGTTTTGCAATGCAATGACTCAGTAATATTTCAGCATCCAATTGCGGCGAATCGGAGATTGCGGCTATTTGTTGAGAGGCTGATTGAATAACGCTTTGGAAGTCGAGATCAGTCATTGCTTAATTGCGTCAATAATTCAGCTTGATGTTCATGTATTAATGGCTGAATAACATGTTCCAGGCCGCCTTGCATAATTTCTTCCAATTTGTATAAAGTCAGATTGATGCGGTGGTCGGTCATTCGGCCTTGCGGATAATTATAAGTGCGTATGCGTTCTGAGCGGTCGCCGCTGCCGACTTGTAATTTACGATTTTCAGCCTGTTCAGCGCTTTGTTTTTCTTGTTCGGCGCTGAGCAGTCTGGATTGCAGTAAGGACATGGCGCGCGCCCGGTTTTTGTGTTGTGAACGTTCATCTTGACATTCGACTACTACGCCGGTGGGCAGGTGAGTAATGCGTATCGCCGAGTCGGTTTTGTTGACATGCTGTCCGCCTGCGCCGGAAGCGCGGAAGGTGTCTACCCGTAAATCGGCCGGGTTGATTTCGATTTCATCAACGTTGTCGACTTCCGGCATAACAGCGACAGTGCAAGCTGAAGTGTGTACTCTTCCCTGCGATTCGGTTTCAGGCACTCTTTGTACTCTATGGGCGCCGGATTCGAATTTCAGTTGGGAATAAACGCTTTGTCCGCTGACCCGCATAATGATTTCTTTGTAGCCGCCGTGATCGCCTCGGTTTTCATTGATCAGTTCGATATTCCAGCCTCGGTTTTCCGCATAACGCTGATACATTTTCGCCAGGTCGCCGGAAAAAATTGCCGCTTCGTCGCCGCCGGTTCCGGCGCGAATTTCCAGGAAAATATTATGATTATCGTTGGGGTCTTTAGGGAGCAATAATATTTGTAATTCCTGCTCTAAAGTGTGCTTTTGTTGCTCGGCTATTTCGATTTCTTCCTTTGCCATCTCTCTTAGGTCGGCATCGCTGTCCTTAGCCATTTCTTGCGCTGACTCAAGATTGCTTTCATTATCCAAATATTGTTTATAGGCGTCGATAACCGGCTCTAGTTGCGCATATTCCTGGCTTAAGCTGCGGAATTTATTCTGCTCGTTTTGGGTTTCGGGTTGCGACAACAAGGCGGCGATTTCTTCAAAGCGGTCGCCAAGATTATCTAATTTAAGACGTATTGATGATTTCATGATTATAATTTGAATAATTCCCGAGCGCCGGCGATGATGTCGTGACGCTCATTAGCGCCGGCTTCTCGAAGTTGTGCGCTGGGGGTGTGGATTAATTTGTTGGTTAAAGTGTGAGCCAGACGTTTGACGACCTCTTCGCTGTCAGCATCGTTTTTGAGTTGGCTAAGCGCTTTGTTCAAGGCTTCATCGCGAATTTGTTCGGCTTGGGCGCGGTAATCCCTAATTGTCGTTAACGCGCCTTGAGCGCGCAGCCAGGACAGGAAGTGTTCTACCTCGGTATCGATGATCTCTTCGGCTTGTTCGGCGGCGCGTTGACGTGAAGCAATATTTTCATTAATAGTGTTTTGTAAATCATCAACCGTATACAGATAGATGTCCGGCAAATCCCCGGCTTCGCTTTCTATATCTCTGGGTACGGCTAGATCAACCATGAAAATCGGTTTATGCTTGCGGGTTTTAATGGCGCTTTCCAGCATACCTTTACCCAAAATCGGCAGTTGGCTGGCCGTCGAAGAAACAACAATATCGGCTTCCGCTAAATGAGACGGAAGTTCAGATAGGGCAATCGCGTAGCCGTTAAATTGGCTGGCTAATGTGTGCGCTTTATCGTAAGTGCGGTTAGCGATGATAATTCGACCTACGCCATGTTGGGATAGATGTCGGGCGGTGAGTTCAATGGTTTCGCCGGCGCCGATTAACAATGCGGTTTGTTCGCTGAGTTTATTAAAAATTTGTTGCGCCAGTTGCACGGCTGCAAAAGCGACTGATACCGGGCTGGAGCCGATGGCGGTATCGCTGCGGACTTTCTTGGCGGCGGAAAAAGTGTGTTGAAACAGTTTGCCGAGATTTTTACCCAAGGTCCCTGCTTCGGAGGCGGCTTGGTAGGCGGTTTTCATTTGGCCTAAAATTTGCGGCTCGCCTAGCACCATCGAATCAAGTCCGCAGGCGACCCTGAACATATGGCGGATGGAATGACTATCCTTATGGGTGTAGAGATAAGGCGTAAAGTCTTTAGGCGCTAAGCTTTTATCATCAGCTATCCATTCAATTAATTTATTTGGATTGTCGGCGGATGTGTGATAATAAAACTCCGTTCTGTTGCAGGTTGATAAGATTGCCGCTTCAGTAATGTCTCTAGTCGTGTGCAGGCTTTCCAATGATGTTTTGAGCATTTCAGCCGGATAGGCTAATTGTTCGCGGATGGAGACGGGCGCTGTATTGTAATTGATACCTAAAGCAATATATGTCATCAATTGCGCAATAAAAAGTATAATAAAACCCTATATTGTAAGTAAAACAGTGGTTTTGTCCAAATAGAAAAATTTTTAACTGAACCTGCGGCGATTTTTGCTACTCTATAGCAAAGATTGTTTATGTTAATCTGCTGGCTCTTGATGGTTAAGTTTTTTTGTGCGGGAGAGTCCTAAGTCTAAATGCCGAATAAGGCGAACAAGTTCATTGTTTTCGAGTACAGGAAATTGATATTAATGAAAAGATGGTTAGAAATCGCATTGGTTTTGGCGTTGACGGGGTGCAGCAGCGCACCACAAATAAAAACCGATAATCAAACGGTTAAAGCGGCGGAAAAGTTGGATGTTCCAGTGCTTGCTGAAGAGTCTTTAGACCATATTGATAGTTCGATTGAGCCGGCCGTATTGTATTTGTTAATGGCCGCCGAATTAGCCGGTCAGCGGAATCAATATGGGCTGGCTCTCGATGGATATCTACAAGCGGCCCGGAAAGTGGATGATCCGAGAGTCGCCAAACGCGCCGCGCAAATCGGCATGTTTATTAAAGACCAGAAAAAAACCCAGGAAGCAGTCGAGATATGGTTGAAATATGAGCCTGAAAACTTGACGGCCCGGAAAATCGCCACCTTGAACGCCCTGAGAAGCGCAGAACGCGGGGAAGCGGTTCAACATCTGAGCGCGGCGATGGAGCTGGATCCGGCTGGTTTTGAATCTACTCTGGTGGAAATGGGTCGGCTGATGGAAAAGGACGGCAAATATGATTTTGTTTTTGATGTTTTGGAAGATTTGTCGGCTAAGCATCCCGATCAAGCGGTGATCTTTTTTGTGCAATCAGTGTTTGCCGCTAAGCAGCAAAAAACTCAATTGGCGATGCAGAAAATTGAAGCGGCGTTGGCGATCCAACCGGAATGGCGCAAAGCCTTGGTCTATCAAGTGCAGTTAGCCGGTCGGGACGGTGATTTCGATTTGGCTTTGAAGAGTTTGGATAAGGCTCAGTCTTTGAAGCCGGATGATCAGCAGCTGCTTAAAATGAAAGCGCAATTGATGGTTGACGCCAAACGTTACCCTGAAGCGGAAAGCTTATATCAACAGTTTTATGATAAAAACCCGGAAGATGTCGAAAGTCAATTCGCCATCGCCTTATTGCAGTTGCAGCAAAAAAAGATAGATCAGGCGGAAAAGTCGTTTAAAGCGCTGTTGACGAATAGCCAATGGAAAAACCGAGCCAGCTTTTATTTGGGTCGTATCGCATTCGATAACAAGAATTATGATCAGGCTTTGGTTTGGTTTGATAAAGTGACCAGTGGAGGGTTTGCTTTTGATTCGGCGGCTTCTGCGGTATCGGTTTTGCTTAATCAGAAAAAGTTTGATGAAGCGGCGGCTAGAATTGATGAAATGGAACTAAAATATCCGGATAAAACCGTCAAAGTTTTGCGCCTGAAAGCGGAAATGTTCAACGAAAGTAAGGGTTATCAAAAAGCTTTTGATATCTTGACCGAAGCGTTGCATATTGAGCCGGAAAATAGGGATTTGTTATATATCAGGGCGCTGGTCGCCGAGGAATTGGATCGGCTGGATGTTTTGGAAAATGATCTTAAGAAAATTCTATCGAAAAAGCCCAATGACGCCGCCGCGCTCAATGCCTTAGGGTATACCCTGGTGGATAGAACTGATCGTTATAGCGAAGCGGAAAGCTATTTGTTGAAAGCGCTGGAATTGGAGCCGGATGAACCGGTTATTATTGATAGCTATGGCTGGTTACAATATAAGCGCGGGAATTTGATGGAGGCGATTCAGTATTTGCGTCAAGCGTTTAATGCGCAAGCGGAAAACGAAATAGCCGCGCATTTGGCGGAAGTGTTGTGGGTTTCCGGGAACAAAAAAGAGGCTCTGAAGGTTTTTGACCAAGCTATTTTAAAGTCGCC
Source organism: Methylococcaceae bacterium (assembly GCA_006844585.1). GTDB lineage: Bacteria > Pseudomonadota > Gammaproteobacteria > Methylococcales > Methylomonadaceae > Methylomarinum. The sequence continues at coordinate 51,197 of SPJM01000342.1, forward strand.
GGAAGATGAGTATTTGCTGGATTTTAAAGAACGTTTTTTGAATCAGGCTGAATGAGGCGTTGGTTAATCATAAGCCTGTTCGTGGTGTTGATGGCCGGGTGTGCGGCTAAATCGCCGGAATCGTTGACTCCTCGCTTTCAGCTATTGGATATCGGCGAGTTGGGATTAGAGGGTAAAAGTTGGCGCTTGAGTGGGCGGCTAGCTGTTAAAGGCGTCGATAATGGATTTTCTGCGTCTATACAATGGGAGCATGGCCCGATAGAGGATGTGATTGAGTTGTCCGGCCCATTCGGTCAGGGCGGCGTGGTGATCACCTTGATGGAGAATCGGGTTGTTGTTGATGATGGTGACAAGCCGACAATTTATACGGGAAATGCTCAGGATGTTTTTTTTCGACATTTTGCCGTTGATATGCCGCTGAATGCTTTACAATATTGGGTTTTAGGCGGGGCAGTTCCCGGACCATCATATCGTTTGCAGGAACAGGGCTTTGAACAATTAAACTGGTCGTTGGTTTATCAGCGTATGCAAACCTATCGCGAACTGCTGTTGCCCGAAAAAATAAAAATGAAAAATGAAAAAACGACGATTAAGTTGGTAATTGACGAATGGCGAATAATGTAAAGGATAATGATATTCGGGCGTGGGGCTGGGAAAAGCGTTGGCCTGCACCCGCCAAAATAAATTTAATGCTGAGAATCACCGGGAGGCTTGAGAGCGGTTATCATAGTCTGCAGACAGTTTTTCAGATGACGGATTTGTGTGACTGGATACGGTTTTATCCGTTGACTGAAGATAAAGTTTGTTTGAAACACATGATTCCCGGAGTTGCCGAAAATGATGATTTGACGGTGAGGGCGGCCCGCTTGTTAAAGCAGCATAGCGGATATAAATCTGGTGTGATGATTGAAATAGACAAGCATTTGCCGATGGGTGGCGGATTGGGTGGCGGTAGTTCCGACGCCGCGACTACCCTGGTCGTATTAAATCAATTATGGGGTTTAGGTCTAAGCAAGCCAGTGTTGATGGATTTGGGGCTGCAATTGGGCGCGGACGTGCCTGTATTTGTTTTTGGCGGGGCTGCTTGGGGTGAAGGCGTAGGCGAAGAGCTGCAGGAAATTGCGCTTGATGAAAAATGGCTTGTTATTATTAAACCGGATGTTCATGTGGATACCGGTGAAGTTTTTTCAAATAAAGATTTGACAAGAGATAGTAAATGCATCACAATAGCCGACTTTCTTGCAGGGGATGAGCGGAATGATTGCTTAGATGTTGTCTGCGAGAAGTATCAGTCAATTAAGGATGCAATGCGGGCGTTGTCAGATTATGCCCCTGCCAAGTTGACCGGAACCGGCGCCTGTGTATTTGCACAGTTTGGTTCTGAGCGGCAAGCGCACAATGCGTATCTTAAATTAAGCGCTGATTGGCGAGTTTATTTGGCAAAAGGGCTGAATAAATCACCTTTATATCAGCAGCTTGAATCAGACTGAATTCATATTATTGGGCTGTCGCCAAGCGGTAAGGCACGGGGTTTTGATCTCCGCATACCCAGGTTCGAATCCTGGCAGCCCAGCCATTATCTCCATATAAAAAAATCTCTTTAGGGGTGCTTGATAGATGAGTGATGCCTCGATGATGGTGTTTTCGGGTAATGCCAATATGGCCTTGTCTGAAGGTGTTGTTCGAAAATTGAATATGCGGCTTGGGATGGCTACGGTTGGGAGGTTTAGCGATGGGGAGATTGTCGTTGAGATCGAAGAGAATGTGCGTGGGCGTGACGTTTTTGTTATCCAGCCTACCTGCTCGCCGACAAATGAAAATTTAATGGAATTGCTGGTGTTGATCGATGCGTTAAAACGCGCCTCGGCAGCACGAATAACAGCGGTGATGCCGTATTACGGCTACGCCAGACAAGATAGACGTTCGCGTTCCGCCAGAGTGCCGATAACGGCGCGTTTGGTAGCGGATATGATTAGCAATGCGGGTGCTGACAGGGTTTTGACTGTTGATTTGCATGCGGATCAGATACAAGGTTTTTTCTCTATACCGGTTGATAATGTTTATGCTTCGCCAATTTTGTTAGGCGATGTGTGGCGGCAGAAATATGACAACTTGATGGTTGTCTCGCCGGATGTGGGTGGCGTGGTAAGGGCAAGGGCTTTAGCCAAGCGTCTGGATGATGCGGATTTGGCGATTATTGATAAGCGTAGACCGAAGGCGAATGTGTCTGAGATAATGCATTTAATCGGCGATGTCGAAGGCCGCACCTGTGTGATGGTCGATGATTTGGTTGATACCGCAGGCACTTTATGCAATGCCGCCGGGGCGCTAAAACAGAAAGGCGCTGTTAAAGTGGTGGCATATTGTACGCATGCTGTTTTGTCAGGCGCTGCAGCCGAGAATGTATCAAATTCTGTGCTGGATGAATTGGTGGTGACGGATACCATACCACTGACTGGTGATTTGAAAAAAATAAGTAAAATAAGGCAGTTGAGCGTAGCTGAAATGTTGGCGGAAACGATTCGTAGAATTGCGTCCAGCGAGTCGGTCAGTTCGCTTTATGTGGATTAGTTAATTAGAGTAAAGCTTGTTTGAGTGGGCTTTGGAGATTTTAAATGTCTAACGTATTTGAGTTTGTCGCAGAAAAGCGCGATTTATCAGGAAAAAGCGCTGCAAGAGCAGTGCGTCGCGAAGGTAACATCCCAGCGGTAATTTACGGCGGTGATGTTGAGCCTGAAAATTTGGTTTTATCACATAGTGAAGTGTTGAAAAGTTTAGAGCACGAAGCGGTTTATTCACATGTGTTGGAAATTAATGTCGGCGGTAAAGTGCAAAAAGCGTTGCTGAAAGATATTCAGCGTCATCCCGCTAAGCCGAGAGTTTTGCATATGGATTTTTTGCGTGTTGATGAAACGCATAAAGTAAAAATGCATGTGCCGGTTCATTTTATCAATGAAGATAAATGTGAAGGCGTTAAATCCGGCGGTATTATCACCCATGCAATGGTAGATGTTGAAGTTAGTTGCTTGCCGTCTGCATTACCTGAATACCTTGAAGTTGATTTATTGGAGCTTGAAGTAGGCGATTCTGTCCATTTGACTGATTTGGTTTTACCGGAAGGCGTTGAGTTAACTGATTTGGCGCAAGGCGAAGAGCATGACCTCGTTGTTGCTCAAGTCATGAAAACGCGCGGCGGTTCAGAAGAAGCGGACGACGCTGAAGAAGAAAGTGCTGAATAAGCTTGATGATTAAATTGATTGTCGGCCTCGGAAACCCGGGGTCACAGTATGAGAGAACCCGGCACAATGCCGGGTTTTTGTTTTTAGACCACTTGCTTTCCGGTGAACCGGGCGGTTGGTCGCCGGAGTCTAAATTTCAAGGCGAGACGGCGGTTAGTCACATTGCTGCTCAAAAGGTTGTTTTATTGAAACCGTCGACATTTATGAACAAAAGCGGGAATTCTGTCGGCAAAGTAGCGCGATATTATAAATTGCAGCCTGAAGAAATCTTGGTTGTTCATGATGAGCTTGATTTTGACGAGGGAGTCGTCAAATTAAAAAAAGGCGGCGGACATGCCGGGCATAATGGTTTAAGGGACATCGTCGCGCATTTAGGTTCACGGGATTTCTATCGTCTACGAATGGGAATCGGAAGGCCTAAGCAAGGATTGGCGGTGGCGGATTATGTTTTATCGAAACCCAGTGTCGCGGGCGAGCAAAAAATGATGGATATGTTCGTTTATGCCGAGCGCTTTATTCCTGAGATTATTAAGGGCGATATGGAAAAAGCGATGTCCGAAATGCATTGATAATGAATATAATTCACGGAATATGGGTTCCAGACGCAAACAGCGATTTTTATCAAAGTGGACAATTTTCTGTTTGGGTAGAGTTAGACAAAGTCCAAAAGCACATAGACATCGCTATTCCCCTCAACGTTTACGTCATATCGTCTGCCTGGATTTCGACACCGATAACATTAGCGGCGAGTCACAGTGGAAGTCAATTTGTTTTTCGGTTTCAGGCAGCAGAAAAATGTCAAGAAAGCCCAATAGAAACTCACCATTGCGAAAAAAACGCCGAGCAAATTCGTTTGCAAATCGAAAATGCGGTGAAGGTTTCTCATCTGCGCTTATAGGAAGCTTTGGCGCGAATTGATATGGCCATCGTTGCCGTCGAAGCTTTAGTGAACAAAGAAAAGCCGTTGTTGTGGCGGCGCGATCCATTATATTGAAGTGGAAGTCGAGCGTGATCAGTCTCATGCGTAACAAATAGCAGCTTGTTTTGACGTTTTAAGGGCAGAGACGCAGTTGCAGCGATCGGTGGAGGGAGAGAATAGCTTTTGAAGGTTACTCGCTTACATGTTTTTACAATTGAAGCTTTTATGGAAGATAGTTGAAAGCTGTATAATCAAAAAATAGGCCAATTATATTACATTGTTGAAAAAACCGAAGGTTTAGTCGTTTAGCGGGTATCATTAATTATATGGATTACCAACAAGTGACAAGCGTAGCTCATTAGAGGCGGTTATTATTCAATTAATCCAAAATCGGTCAGTTTAAACTTGATTTCAGTTTGAATGGGTTGTAATTTGAATTCGGCCCAAACAATTTGATCCGCAACTTTTACGCAAGAAAAGCCTAACTTTTCGGACTCTACATCTAGTGTTGCACAAGCTGTGGGACTACTAGTCGTTGCCTGAACTTCTGTGACGGAAAAAGATACAGGGTCATTTTCATTAGCGGTCATGATGACAGAGTATTGCCGGTTGCCAACAATAACACAGCGAGCGAGTAATTGAGCTTCCGTAAAAACGGCGCACTCGGAACCACTGATGTTAGGTAATGGCTTTTCAGGTGCTAAGCCGACATCACCATCCCGCACGGCCCAAGCTTTGCGTTGATATTGCAGGTTACCAAAAGCAACATTGCCATTATCGGTACGAAAGCCAAATGCATTGGAAATATTTTCTTGATGAAGGGTTCGATTCCAAAAGTACTGTTTTTGTTTCGGGTTGTCGAAAAAACCAATAAACATGCTTTCATCCTTATCATTATCAGGATTATCGATCAAACCTTTGTCCGCTTGTGTATTGCCTGAGGTGTCTTTCGAGGCTTTATTCTGAAAATTGACGTAATACATATAAGACAGCTCATGACAGGGGGAGGTAATATTTAAGCCAACATCCGTTGAACCATCAGTTTCACGCTGCCTGTTGAAATTAACACCGTTAACCCAGCAAGCGATTTTGGGTAAGCGCCAATCATCCCAAATAACACCACGAACATTATCATAATATTCGAGAGTATCAGCCCATTTGACTGCTTGATGCCAATTCATTTTACCATCATTGGGAATGCCGTAATTATCAGGAACAACGCCGTAATTATCAGGAAGAGTGCCATGATTATCAGGGCCAACTTCAATTTCTCCTTGCATTAGGCCATCAAAAATCGTTCCTAATCCGTAATTGGTGTCTTGCAGCCATGTAACATCCAACACATCATCATAGATCAAACCGCCACCGCGATCATGCAGTTCTGCATTAACGCTGAAGGGTATGAGCAGTATGGTCATTCCCGAAATTATTAGGTTTGGTTTCATATGAAGTTTTCTCAAATAGTTAAAAAATTTGTGTTCTTGAAAGCAAAAGTTAAGCCGCTGTAATTAAGCTTAGCATATCTCTTTTAATTCAGCTATTTTCGAATCTTCATTTATCGAAAGTGGCAATAGCACTTTAAAAAAATGCCAATTTTGTCATGGCAATGAGTCAGATTAAATTTGAAGTGTTAACACTTTTTCGGACACATATTTCCTGCCAATTTTTTGATAAAGTATGGTGTAGTTCCTGCATTTTCAGAGTTCCCGCTGATAAAGAGGGAACTCTGATAGCCTTTTTATTTAACCTCTTTGGCCAATTGCTCGGCATAGCCAGTATAATCGCGTGGTTTAAGGTTCAATAGGTCTTGTTTAGCGGCCTCAGGGATATCAAGGTTTTCAATAAATGTACGCATGCCTTCGGCGGTAATGCCTTGGCCGCGAGTTAACTCCTTGAGTTTTTCATATGGCTTTTCGATTCCGTAACGGCGCATAACGGTTTGCACCGGTTCCGCTAAAACTTCCCAATTATTATCCAAATCGGCTTCAATGACATGCGTGTTAATTTGTAATTTACTATTGCCTTTTAAAGTCGATTGCAAAGCGATGCTGGTGTGAGCAATGCCGACGCCAATGTTGCGTAAGACCGTAGAGTCGGTTAAATCGCGTTGCCAGCGGGAAATAGGTAGTTTCTCGCTTAAAAAGCTGAATAAGGCGTTAGCCAGTCCTAGGTTGCCTTCGGAGTTTTCAAAATCAATCGGGTTGACCTTATGCGGCATGGTGGAAGAGCCGACTTCGCCGGCAATGGTTTTTTGCTTGAAATAGCCCAATGAAATATAACCCCATATATCGCGGTTATAATCGATGAGAATGGTATTGAAACGCGATAAGGCGTGGAACAGTTCGGCCATATAGTCGTGCGGTTCAATTTGTATAGTGTACGGATTCCAGCTTAAACCCAGCGATTCGACGAATTTTTTTGAAAACTGCGGCCAATCGACTTCCGGATAAGCAACGCTATGGGCATTATAGTTGCCCACTGCGCCGTTGATTTTGCCTAAAAGCTCAATTTGTTCGATTTGTTTGCTTTGCCGCTGTAAGCGCTCAGTCACATTGGCAAATTCCTTACCGGTAGTGGTCGGGCTGGCGGTTTGACCGTGAGTGCGCGACATCATGGGTTGTCCGGCGGTTTCCAAAGCAATGTTTTTTATACTGTCGATGCACTCGCTGATTTGGGTCAACAATACCGCTCGGCCTTCCTTCAACATTAAGGCATAGGACAGGTTGTTAATATCTTCCGAGGTGCAGGCAAAATGGAAAAATTCGCTGATTTTTTCTAAAGCGGTTTGGCCTGCGATTTTTTCTTTTAAAAAGTATTCAACCGCTTTCACATCGTGATTGGTGGTTTTTTCAATATTTTTGACGCGTTGCGCATCGGCTTCGGAGAATTGGGCGACAATTTGGTTGAGAAATTGATCGGCGTCTTTTGGCAAAGCGGGAACTTCGCTGATTTCAGCTTGACGAGCCAAGGCTTGCAACCAACGCACTTCAACTTCAACGCGGAAGCGAATTAAGCCGTATTCACTGAAAATCGCGCGAAAATCGGCTACTTTTCCGGCATAGCGGCCATCAATGGGGGAAATAGCGGTAAGGGAAGATGTCATCTGTAAATCCTGTATGTATTCTAAAATAATCTGTCAACGGCTTATTTGTGCTTAGCCTAAGCGTCAAATAAGGCGTTATAAAATCAGTTTGTTGTTACTGGCTATTATAGCGTTTTTCAATAATGCCTCCGCCCAAACACATCTCACCGTCATAAAAAACAACGGATTGGCCGGGGGTGATAGCCCTTTGCGGTTGTTGGAATGTGACTTTGACATGGTTGTCGCCCATCGGCTCGACCGTACAAAGTTGGTCGGGTTGTCGATAGCGGGTTTTAGCGGCGCATTGGATGGTTTCAGTAAGCGGTTGGTCATTACACCAATCCAGTTGTCCGGCTTCCAAGGCGTTATGCAGTATCAAGGGATGGTCATGACCTTGGCCTACCAGTAGTACATTGTTTTCTAAATCTTTATCAAGCACATACCACGGTTCGTCCGGGGCGTTCTTTACGCCGCCTATGCCTAATCCTTGTCTCTGTCCGAAGGTATAATACATCAAGCCGTGGTGTTGACCGATGTATTGCCCCTCAGGGGTGCGCATTTCGCCCGGTTGAGTCGGTAGGTAACGTTGTAAAAACTCTTTGAATTTGCGTTCGCCGATGAAACAAATGCCGGTGCTGTCTTTTTTGCCGCTGTTGTCGAAACCGGCTTTTTCCGCCAGTGCGCGGATTTCGAATTTATGCATGTGACCAATCGGGAATAAGGATTTAGATAAAGCTTTTTGACCCAATGCGTATAGAAAATAACTTTGTTCCTTGCTGGGATCAAGACCTTTTAATAAATTAAATTGACCGTCTTGTTCCGCAATTCTGGCATAGTGGCCGGTGGCGATATATTCGGCGCCCAAATCCTGTAATGAATAATTCAAAAATGCTTTGAATTTAACGTGTTTATTGCAAAGAATATCGGGGTTGGGGGTGCGCCCGGCCTTAAATTCGGACAGAAAAACTTCAAAGACTTCGTCCCAATATTCAATAGAAAAATTAACGGTTTTTAAGGGTATGCCGAGTTTATCGCACACTTGCTGGGCGTCCGCCAGGTCTTCCATCGCTGTGCAATATTCAGTGCCGTCATCTTCTTCCCAGTTTTTCATAAACAAACCGGTGACGTGATGACCTTGTTCCAACAGTTTCAAGGCAGTTACCGAGGAATCAACGCCGCCGGACATGCCGACAATAATGTTTTTACTCATGAATCAAACTATATTAATGACTTTAATATCGATAGGGGGTAGGTTTTGTTGTTTAAATAATCATCAACAACCTCTAAAACCAAAGGACTGCGTAGTTTATCGCTACGCTGAGCAATTTGATCCCGGGTTAGCCAATGTGTCGCGATGATGCCGTCATCAAGCGCTAGCTCAGGCCGGTGGGAATGAACCTGACCGCAAAATGAAAATCTTAGAAAGGTCGGGTATTCAGGCGACTTTTTCCACAGTTGTATTCCAACTAAATGTTCCGGTTCAAATTGCCAGGCGGTTTCTTCCAATACTTCTCGCTTTACCGCATTAATGATATCTTCATTCTCTTCCAGGTGACCGGCGGGTTGGTTAAAGGCCAGCCCGGATGTGGTTTGTTCTTCAACCAGTAAAAAACGGCTATCCTTTTCAATTACAGCTGCGACGGTTACATGTGGTTTCCAAACCATGTTGAAGCTCCGGAAAAAAACAATCAGAAAATGGGTGCAGTCAAGAGCAACATGATGAACTGTTTAGCGCTGTCATGATCTCTATTGATGAGGTTTTTGCGGGTTAAGTTAGATTGTTATTTTACAAGAAACTGTTTTTTAATGTTTGTAAAGATTGAAATTTTTATTTGAAAGCACTATGTTATCAATATCTTTAAAGCATTCTAAGTAAAAATGTCTGACCCAAGCAAAGAACATGAAGGCGATTTGGCGGTGCAAGAGGCCGAGCCTTTATTAAAGCGGCCGCCTTTGTACAAGGTGATGCTGCTGAACGATGATTTTACCCCTATGGATTTTGTGGTGGAAATTTTGACGAATTACTTCAATATGTCGGAAGAAAGAGCGACACAAGTGATGTTGCAAGTTCATACGCAAGGTGTGGGAATTTGTGGAACCTATACCAAAGATGTGGCGGAAACAAAAGTTTATATCGTGAATGAATACTCACGCGAAAAACATCACCCATTAATGTGTACGATGGAAGAGGCCTGAGAGGTTTATTATGTTAAGCAAACAGTTGGAAGTCACCTTAAACAATGCGTTTACCACCGCGCATAGCAAACGTCATGAGTTTATTACGGTTGAGCATTTACTGCTGGCGTTGCTCGATGACAAATCCGCTTCGCCGGTGTTGAAAGCGTGTGGCTGTAATATCAATGCCCTAAGAGGAGAATTGTCTCAATTCATTGACGAGACAATTTCTTTGATTCCGGAAGGCATACACCGGGAAACCCAGCCTACTTTGGGATTTCAGCGTGTATTGCAGCGCGCGGTCTTTCATGTTCAGGCTTCTGATAAAAAAGAAGTGACCGGCGCTAATTTGTTCGTTGCCTTGTTTAGCGAACAAGATTCACATGCTGTTTTCTTGCTGAATAAACAAAATATCACCCGGTTGGATGTTGTTAATTATCTGGCGCATGGGGTGACCAAGCTGGATGAAGCAAAATCTAAAGATGAAGGCGGACAAAGCGTTGCCCCGGAAGCAAACGAAACCGAAAGCGGCGCCAGTCCATTGGAAAAGTATGCGACCAATCTGAATGAAGAGGCGGCGATCGGTAATATTGATCCGTTAATCGGGCGTGATGACGAGCTGGAGCGCACCATTCAAATTCTTTGTCGGCGGCGCAAAAATAATCCGTTATTAGTCGGCGAGTCCGGGGTTGGAAAAACCGCTATTGCCGAAGGCTTGGCGAAAAAAATTGTTGAAGAAGATGTGCCTGAAGTATTGCACGATAATGTGATTTATTCGCTGGATTTGGGCGCATTAGTGGCGGGGACGAAATATCGAGGCGATTTTGAAAAGCGTTTGAAAGCGTTGGTCAATCAATTAAAAAAAGAGCCGAATTCGGTTTTGTTCATTGATGAAATCCATACTATTATCGGCGCTGGTTCGGCTTCCGGCGGGGTGATGGATGCTTCCAATCTGATTAAGCCGGTATTAGCTTCCGGCCAATTGCGCTGCATCGGTTCGACTACCTTTCAAGAATATCGCGGCATTTTTGAAAAAGACCACGCCTTAGCGCGCAGGTTTCAAAAAATTGATGTGGAAGAGTCCAGTATTGAAGATTCCATTCAGATCCTCAAAGGCTTGAAATCGCGTTTTGAAGAGCATCACGACTTGAAGTATACTTCTGAGGCTTTACGCTTGGCCGTTGAATTATCATCGCGGTTTATCAATGACCGGCATTTGCCGGATAAAGCGATTGATGTTATTGATGAGGCAGGGGCAAGGCAGCGTCTATTCACGGAAGAAAATCGCAAAGAAACCATCGACAGTTCCGAAATCGAAGAAATTGTCGCGAAAATCGCCAGAGTGCCCGTAAAATCGGTTTCATCCAGCGATAAAGAAAAACTGAATAATCTTGAAAAGAATTTGAAAATGCTGGTTTTCGGGCAGGATGAGGCGATTTCCGAATTGGCGACCGCGATTAAACTATCCCGAGCGGGATTACGGGATGCTAGCAAAACCATCGGTTCGTTTTTGTTTGCAGGACCCACCGGTGTCGGGAAAACCGAAGTGACCCGTCAGCTTGCCAAAGTATTGGGAATAGAGCTGATACGTTTCGACATGTCTGAATATATGGAAGCGCATACTGTTTCCCGTTTAATCGGCGCGCCTCCCGGTTATGTCGGTTATGACCAAGGCGGTTTGCTAACGGAAGCGGTAACCAAAAATCCGCATGCGGTTTTGTTATTGGATGAATTGGAAAAAGCTCACCCGGATGTGTTTAATCTATTGTTGCAAGTAATGGATCACGGCACATTAACGGATAATAACGGTCGTAAAGCGGATTTTCGCAATATTGTTTTAATAATGACCACCAATGCGGGGGCGGAAGAAGGTAGCCGGGCTTCAATCGGCTTTACTACTCAGGATCACACCAGCGATAGCATGAAAGTGATTGAGAAGGGCTTCTCGCCGGAATTCAGAAATCGCTTGGATGCGATTGTGCAATTCAAACCTTTGGATATTGCTATCGTCGGCAGTGTGGTTGATAAATTTATTTTCGAGCTCGAAGCGGTATTGGCCGAGAAAAATGTCACTTTGATATTGGAATCCGACGCCAGACTGTGGTTGGCGGAACATGGATGTGATCCGAAAATGGGAGCCAGGCCGATGGCGCGATTGATTCAGGAAAAAATTAAGAAGCCGCTGGCTAATGATTTATTATTCGGAAAACTGGTGAATGGCGGCCATGTGCGAGTATCGGTTGAAAATGATGAGCTTGCTTTTTATATAGAAGGTAAGCAATTAATCGTAACGGATAATCAGGCGCTGTAAGCGCCTTCCCGCTTCCAGGACGGAAACGGGAATCAACGCATGCGAAAGGTGATGCGACCTTTGGTTAAATCGTAAGGCGTCATTTCAACTTTGACTTTGTCGCCGGTCAGAATTCTAATGTAATGCTTGCGCATTTTGCCTGAAATATGCGCGGTAACGATGTGACCGTTTTCCAGCTCCACTCTAAACATGGTATTCGGGAGAGTGTCGATCACTTTACCATCCATTTCAATTTGATCTTCTTTTGCCATTATCTTACCTAACTATGTTATAAAACCGCTTATGATAGCATAGTCGTATTGAAATGAAAAATTCCAGCCGCTGAGAAACGCCATTAATTAGCTAAGCTACAATAAACAGATTGTTTATGCCCGAGACATAAATTTTCCAGTCTCCGAATTAACTTTAATCGTTTCCCCTGATTCGATATATTCAGGCACTTGAATTTCCAGGCCGGTTGATAATTTGGCCGGTTTGGTGCGGTTGGTGGCGCTGGCGCCTTTCATAGCCGGCGGCGTTTCGATAATATCCAGAGTAATGGCGGTCGGCAGTTCAATGCCTAATGCCGCATCATCCAACAATAACATTATGATGTTTTCCAGCCCTTCTGTTAGATAAGGAATTTGTCCTTCCAGTTCATCGCTGTTCAGGCTGTATTGGTCATAAGTCTCCACATTCATGAAATGGTAATGGTCGCCGTCTTGGTAAGAATATTGAACCATCACTCGCGAGCAATCCGCTTCTTTTAGGAAATCATCGCCTTTATAGGATTCTTCCAGCTTCTGCTTGGTTTTCATGTGGGCGAAGCGAATTTTATATAATGTCGATGCGCCTCTGGAGGTGGGGTTTCTGACTTCTATGGTCTTAACAGCATACGGTTCGCCGTTAATCTCGACAGCGGAGCCTTGTTTTAATTCACTGGCTTTAGGCACGTTGGTTTCCCTTCATCGGTTTAAAAGGGAGATATTATAAGAGATTTTGGCGGCTCAGGAAATCAGACGCCATTGATTGTCGATATAACCGTAAAGCGGTTGGTATTGATTCTTATAGCTCATTTTTGAACAGTTTTTAATCCAGTAGCCGAGGTATACATAGTTGAGTTGTAATTTCTTAGCTTGTTCAATTTGCCAGAGCACCGCATAGGTTCCCGGGCTGTAAGCGGAAAAGTCGGGATCGAAAAAGGTGTACACAGCGGAAAGTCCGTTATCCAGCCGATCAACAACGGCCAGGGCGCATAGCTGATTATCGATGCTGAATTCAACAAACCAGCTTTCACACCAAATACTGTTCATAAAGCCGATGTATTCATCGGCGCTGGATGTCGCCATATTACCGCCGGGGTGGCGATGATTTTGATATTTTAAATAGAGTTGGTAATGTTCGGCGTTAAATTTGGCGGGACGGATAGCAGCTTGCGTATGTTGGTTTTTTTTGAAACAACGACGTTGATTACGGTTGGGTCGAAAGGCTTGCGCAGGGAGTCTGACCGCGATGCATTCCCGGCAACTTTGGCAAGCGGGTTTATAAACATCATCGCCGCTGCGTCGGAATCCATGCTCAATCAGTCGCGAATATAGAGTTGGGGTCAGGTTGAAGGCTGGGTGCACGAAAGCGCTTTGCGCTTGTTTGTCATCAAAATAGCTGCAAGGATGGCTTTGGGTGAGATGAATCGGTACGGAGGTCATGTGGTTCGCCAAGCTTCCTGAGATGCATTTTGTCGGCAATGATCCTGTAACAAATGTAAAAAGCGGCTGCGCTCAATTTGTTCAGCGCCCAGGCTGACTAAATGATGACTGTGTACTTGGCAATCAATAAGTTGATAGCCCCATTTTTTTAAATGCTCAACCAGAAAAGCAAAAGCGATTTTTGAGGCGTCTGTGGCTTTATGAAACATGGATTCACCGAAAAAGACCCGACCGATGGCAATACCGTATAAACCGCCGACTAGTGTTTGATCTTGCCAGACTTCAATGGAGTGCGCTTTGCCCAGTTGGTGCAGATTGATATAAGCTTGCATCATTTCATCAGTGATCCAGGTGCCGCCGTCTGCTTCGCGCGGCTCTGCGCATGCTTCAATGACTTCGGCGAAGGCGCGGTCAAAGCTTGCCTCAAACATGTTTTTGCGCATTTTTTTGGCCAGGCTGCGGGAGGCTTTGAATTTTTCTGGATAAAGCACCAGGCGTGGATTCGGCGACCACCATAAAATGGGCTCGCAAGGGTTATACCAGGGGAAAATGCCGTGAGTATAAGCATTGATGATGCGCTCGGCGGTCAGGCAACCGCCGATTGCTAATAAACCGTCAGGATCCTTTAACGCATTTTCAGGGTTAGGAAACGCTTGATTAGGCGAAAATGGATCAAGAGGGTAAAGCTTCATCAAACAGGACTAGCTTTCCAGTTCATCAAGAAACTTTTCCGCATCCAGCGCCGCCATACAGCCGGAGCCGGCGGAAGTAATCGCCTGTTTGTAGTGTGAATCCATCACGTCGCCGGCGGCGTAAACGCCTTCCACGCTGGCGGCGGTGGCATTGCCTTTAATGCCGCTGTTAACGATGATGTAGCCGTTTTCCATTTCCAGTTGACCGGCGAAAATGTCGGTGTTCGGGCTATGGCCGATAGCGATAAAAACGCCATGCACGTCGATTTCTTTACTGGAACCGTCTTGCGTGTGATTAATGCGGACGCCGGTAACGCCCATATCATCGCCTAACACTTCATCCAGCGTGTGATTCCATTCGATTTCCACATTGGCGTTTTTCGCCTTGTCGATCAGTTTGTCAGAAAGGATTTTTTCGGAACGGAACTTATCGCGACGATGCACGACAGTGACTTTTGAGGCGATATTAGATAAGTACAGCGCTTCTTCAACTGCGGTGTTGCCGCCGCCGATAACTGCAACCGGTTTGTTGCGGTAAAAGAAGCCGTCGCAGGTGGCGCAGGCCGAGACGCCTTTTCCCTTAAAGGCTTCCTCGGAAGGCATGCCTAAATATTTGGCGGAAGCGCCGGTAGCGATGATAAGCGCATCACAAGTGTAACTGCCCGAATCGCCGGTTAAGGTAAACGGACGTTTTGATAAATCAGCACTATTAATATGATCAAAAATGATTTCAGTATCGAAGCGTTCGGCATGTTGGCGCATGCGCTCCATTAAGTCGGGGCCTTGTAAGCCTTCAACATCGCCCGGCCAGTTGTCGACATCGGTGGTGGTGGTCAACTGGCCGCCTTGCTGCATACCGGTGATCATAACCGGGTTAAGGTTGGCGCGCGCAGCGTATACTGCGGCGGTATAACCAGCCGGTCCGGAACCTAAAATCAAAAGTTTGCAATGTTTAGCATCAGCCATTTACCACGCCTCCAAAATGAGTTAGAAAATCAAAATCGGTTTTTTACCGCGTTGGATAGATTTAAACATTATACGTTCAATTGAACCGGGATTAAACTGTTGAATGTTTTGTTTATTGACGGTGAATGAACAATAAAGTTAAATAATTTTAATGGATTATAGGATGTTATTAAATCAATTGATTATGAACTATAATGAATGCTGATTATTGAATTCGGATTTTTTTACACATGGTTGCTGTTTTAGAAGAAAAAACGGTTAGAGGGCTGCGAGAGGCGGCTTTGCTGGTTTATCTCAGTATTTCGTTATTTTTTTTGATTGCGCTGATAAGCTACAGTCATGAAGACGCCGGTTGGACGCATAGCGGTTCATCATCCGTGATTTTGAATGCCTGCGGCGTAGTGGGGGCATGGCTGGCGGATTTTAGTTTATATTTTTTAGGGGTGATGGCCTATCTATTTCCGGTCATGATCGCCTGGCATGGCTATTTGCTTTATAGCCAAAGCAAGATGCAAGGCAATAAGCTGACTCTGGCTGTGCGCTGGTTCGGTTTTATCGCCACAGTGATGACCGGCTCCAGTTTGCTTTATTTACATGTCTTGAGGATAAAACTGGAACTGCCTGGCAGCGCCGGCGGCGTTTTGGGCGAGGAAGTAGGCGATGCTTTGATCAATATATTGGGCAATTCGGGTAGTACTTTGGCTTTAATAGCCGCATTTCTGGCAGGAGTCACTTTGTTTACCGGTTTGTCCTGGTTAGCCTTGATGGATAAGGTCGGTATGCTGACTTTACGCATGGCTGGTTTTATTTATCAGTCTGTTTTTAAAGGCGGATTTGGCGCCTGGCGGCAACAATATCAGGAAAATAGACAAGCTAAACCGGTTAAGCCCCCGAAAGCGCGTAAAGCGAAAAAGGCGGCTAAGTCCAAAGTTAAAATCGCACCCGCAGTCGATACTATTCCGGAAGGGAAAAGAGAGAGCAAAGAAAGCCAAACCGATATATTTGATTTAGGCAAAGTCAAGCCCGGCTCATTACCGACCTTATCTTTGCTGGAAAAAAGAGTCAATAAAGTAAAAGGCTACAGCGCGGCGGAATTGGAAGAAATGTCCAAATTAGTCGAAGAAGTTTTACAGGATTACAATATTGTCGCCGAAGTCGTCGGGGTTAATCCGGGACCGGTGATTACTCGTTTTGAATTGCAATTAGCGGCGGGCGTTAAGGTCAGCCGGATCAGTAATTTGGCGAAAGACTTGGCGCGTGGACTATCGGTGACCAGCGTTCGGGTGGTAGAGGTTATTGAAGGCAAAACCGTGATCGGTCTGGAAATCCCTAACCAAGAACGGGAAATGGTTTCATTAAGAGACTTGCTGGCCTCCAAGGAATTTGAAAAAACCAAATCCGGTTTGGCTTTGGCGATGGGTAAGGATATTGCCGGCAAACCAGTGGTTTCCGATCTAGCCAAAATGCCCCATGCGTTAGTGGCGGGGACTACCGGTTCCGGTAAATCGGTAGCCATTAATACCATGATTTTGAGTTTGCTGTATAAATCCACCCCGGAAGATGTGCGTTTGATCATGATTGACCCGAAAATGCTGGAATTGTCGGTTTATGAAGGCATTCCGCATTTGTTGACGCCGGTGGTCACCGATATGAAAGATGCCCAAAACGCCTTGCGCTGGTCGGTTGCCGAGATGGAGCGGCGTTATAAGTTAATGTCTAAATTGGGGGTTAGGAATCTAGCCGGATATAACCAATTGATCAAACAAGCGGAGAAAAAAGGCGAGCCGATTCGCGATCCGTTGTTTCAAATGGAAACGCCGTTGGAAGAAGGCGAATCTTATCCAGTTTTGGCTAAACTACCGAAAATCGTCATCATTATTGACGAGTTAGCCGATATGATGATGATTGTCGGCAAAAAAGTCGAAGAATTAATCGCCCGGCTGGCGCAGAAAGCGCGCGCCGCCGGTATTCACTTAGTTTTGGCGACGCAAAGACCTTCCGTTGATGTATTGACCGGGTTGATCAAAGCCAATATTCCAACGCGAATTTCATTCCAGGTATCTTCCCGTATTGATTCCAGAACGGTATTGGATCAGGGCGGCGCCGAGGCTTTGTTGGGCAATGGCGATATGTTGTTTTTACCGTCGGGCACCAGCGTTCCGGTTCGTGCGCATGGCGCTTTTGTGGATGACCATGAAGTGCATCATGTGGTTGAATATTTGAAACAAACCGGGGCGGCCGATTATTTAGAAGAAATTACTCAGGAGCGAAAAGATAGCGGTGAAATAGAAAGCGGCGAACCGGGCGGTGAAACGGATGAGCTGTATGATGAAGCCGTTTTGTTTGTCACTCAATCGCGCAAGGTTTCGATTTCCAGCGTACAACGGCGTTTTAAAATCGGCTATAACCGAGCGGCGCGGATTGTTGAAGAAATGGAGGCGACCGGCGTGGTCAGCCCGTCGGAAGGCAGCGGCGGACGTACGGTATTGGCTCCGCCTCCACCGGAAGCATAATTATGAATATTTATATAATAGGTTTATTGGCGATGTTGCTGTTGGCCGCCTTGGTTGGTTGGTTTTTAGCGGCGCGTAAAGAAGCGGAAAAACCGGTCAAAGTCATGTTGTTTGTTTTGTACTTTTGGGTGATTGTATTTGTTGAAATCGCCCTGAGCGGCTTGGTTTATTTTTTGTTGGATAAATTAACTTGAACATCATAATGTAGCTATGACTTCAGTCTTACAAAAGAAAGTTGACGGCAACTCATAGACGCCAAATTTCTGAATTTAACCTATACTCAGACCAGAAAAAAATTAAAGTTTTCGGTTTTCGGGGCGATAAATGTAGTAATCGCTATCAATTTCTTGAAGCGTTATTTATAAGCCGAGTAGAAAATAGGATTAAACAATGAATTCAATGACAGCAATGAAACAATATCAACAAGTGGGCTTACAAAGCGGCGTGATGGACGCCTCTCCGCATCAATTGATTCAAATGTTGATGGAAGGCGTTTTAGAAAAAATGTCACTGGCAAAGGGTGGAATAAAACGTAGCGACACTCAGGAAAAAAGCCTCAACATCAGTAAAGCGGTGAGGATTATTAATGGTTTGAAAGCCAGTTTGGACGCCGAGCAAGGTGGTGAGTTGGCGGCTAATTTGAATGACCTTTACGAGTATATGATTTTACGATTAACCAAGGCCAATATTGAAAATGACGTTGAAGTGATCGATGAAGTTTATGGCCTGATGTCTGAAATCAAAGAAAGCTGGGGCCAAATCCCGCTGGAACTACATACCCCTTCCTAAAATGTGCTTAGTCGGCCAATATGCTGAAATCCTCAAGCTGAGCGAAGCCATGCTGGCTCACGCTAAACAGCATGATTGGCCGCAAGTGATCGCAATCCGCACACAACGCGACAGTCTATTCGGCGCATATTTCAGCGCCATGAAAGAAAATATCAATCAGCAGAATCAAGCTGAAATCTCCCGGAAAATTAGTCAAATCATTAATATCGACAAGGAAGTGATGGCGTTGAGTATTAACGCTAAAAATCGCATGGCTGAAGAAATCACAGGCATGCAGAAAAATAAGAAATTGATTAGGGCTTATAGTCAGGGGTGATTTTTCTATTTTTTAGCGTTTTAGCGCTGGTTTTTCAACTGAGTACGTCATTTGAAGCGTTTCAAATGGTTTAATTTTGCTTAGTTTGAATTTATTCTGTATTGAATACTGATTTGAAAGTTTAACGGTTAGTAAAACTAGGGCCGGATGCAAATTAAATAATATGTATCTGACCCTAGTTATTCTAGTTATTTAGCTGTAAAGCCTGGTCTGATCCAATTTTTCAGCAGTATCAATGTATGAGCGTTGTAGGCGATAGCAAATCTGCAGCATACTATAAGTGTTAATCTACTTTCTTTCTCCTTTCCGTTCATTAATGGGCAAATCAAGTCCCACAATTGAATGAGTAAATTATCAACACAATTTCAAAAATAAGCCATACTTGATTAGTATCGATATTATTTAGTTTTATCTTTATCTAAGTTTTATGAATTAATCAGTATGAATTATAAGCACTTAGGCCCTCGCCTCTATATTAGTTTTAGTTTGTTATCAGTGCTTGTTCTATTATCAAGTAGTTTATTGACCTATAAACTAAACAGCATCAAATCTAATACGGATGTGATGATTAAACAAGATTTTGTGATGTATCAAGCGTCTGAAAAAATAACGCTTGGCATTGTGCAGGTTCAACAATGGCTTACCGATATTAGCGCAACGCGGGCTCTCGATGGTCTTGATGATGGTTTTGATCAAGCGCATGAATTTGCTGAAATGGTTAGGTCGAATATCGGGCATATGAAAGATATCGACCCCAAAAATAAAGAGGAATACCAAAGACTGTTAACGCGATTTGAAGACTACTATTCTGTTGGTCAAACCATGGCTCAATCCTATATTGATAATGGGCCGGAAGAGGGTAATAAACAGATGGCGAAGTTTGACCAAGTGTCGGAAAGTCTTCAAAATGAATTGGCGCCCATCAAACAACAAATAAATGATAGATTGCACAACAAGTTATTACTTGAATCAGAAACTATTCAACAAATTAACCTGCAAACAGTAGCGGCAAGCAGTATTATTTTTATCATGTTGCTTGTCGCCGGCTGGATGATTCATGCGATGTTATTGAGAATGAAAGCAATCGGTCATTCAATGAATACCATTGCTGATGGTCACTCAGATTTGAATGCTCACATCGCGAGCGAGCATGATGATGAAGTTTCGGACATTGCCGCCGGGTTTAATCGATTTGTGAAAAAATTAAATAAAATGGTCAGTCAGGTCATCAGTATTTCAAATCAATTATCAAGCGCCAGTCAGAATACTCAAATGCTCACAGTTCAAACCAGCGAATCGATTACAGCCCAAGCTGAAGAAGTCAAGAATTTAGCGGAAACCATTGGGCGCATGTCAGCGCTCACTCAAAATGTTAAGACCAGTATTGATAGCACGACTCAACAAGTTCAGACTGTTGCTGAAGAGGCTGAAACCGGTGGAGAAGTAATTGAATCAGCTATTTCTCAAATCCAGAATTTAGTTGGAGAAGTGGAGTCAGTTAACGGCACTGTCACAGAGCTTAATCAGAAGAGCGAATCAATCAGTTCTGTGGTGACAATGATTGCTAAAATTGCCGAGCAAACCAATTTGCTGGCGCTTAATGCCGCTATCGAAGCGGCGCGCGCGGGTGAGCATGGCCGAGGGTTTGCGGTCGTGGCTGATGAAGTCCGCAATTTATCAGCGAGCACCACTAAAGCAACTCAGGATATTCAGGCCTTGATAGAGTTGCTACAGAATAGTAGTTCAAATGCCGTTCAACAAGTGACTGTGAGTTCACAAGTTGCTATTCAAACGCTGAATAAAAGTCGGGCTGCCGGCGATGCATTTAATGCGATTACTCAGTCAGTCAGTGAAATACGCGAACTCATTTCCGGCGTAGTGGATTTAGCTGCGCAGGAAGGTCAGTTATCAGACCAGGTGAATGCCAATATCGTACAAATTAATCGTGAAGTACAGGCTATATCAACGGCTGCTAAGCAGAATATTTCAGTAAACGGCGATTTATCTCAATATTCTGTTTTATTACAAGCAGTAATATCAGATTTAACTGAAAAAACTGATTTACCTGTCCATGATGATGTGCTTTTTTAAAGTGAGTAGCTGTGAGCTATGAACTAAAAAAACGCATCGCTTCACTGATTTGCTGTTTAGCGTCATGTAAGATTTGAAGCGAATTATCGGGAGATAACGCTCCGTCGCTGATTGCAGAATAACTGGGTAAAGATGTTATCGGGGGGAGTTTGTGCATTGCTTTGCCGCCTATGTAACTATGGTATTTAGCCAGTAGTACGATGTCGTTTAGTTCGATGTTTTTTTCCGGTTTGTATAGAAACCAGCTATTAATTTCCAAAGGCAGTTGTCTGAGCTTGTCCGGGAAATTCCATTCTCCCAGCACATGCGCGCTTAATGCGCCGGTGACAAACGGTAGTGCGCTTTTGACTTCCGCTAAGTCAAAATCCTGCATTTCATCGGCGAATTTAAGAAAGGGAATCACGCCTATATTGCAGGTTAACCCCGCCAGTAAGGCTTCTTCGGTGTCTTTGTATCCCAATAATTTGGCTAAGGTAAAGCTGAGGGCTGAGATTTGAATGCTTTGTTTCCAATAGTTTTGAGCTAATGCGTCTAGTTCTTTATGTTTGGTTTTAAATAAGCCGTTCAAGCTGATGCTGGTGATGATGTTGTTGGTGCTGTTTAAGCCTATTCGGGTGATGGCGGCTTGACAATTGGTGGTGGGGTTAACCGTATGATAGAAAGGGCTGTTGGCGACTTGTATCAATTTCGCAGAAAGCGCCGCATCTAAATTAATAATTTTAACAATTTTGCCGATGTCCGCATCTTGTTCAATTGCTTTGCGCAGTTTAAAGGCGATATCCGGCAATACCGGCATTTGCAGGTTTCGGGTGGCGACAATGCGTTGCAGAATTTTGTTTTTTTGGTATTGCTTAGGCAGTTGCAGAAAATAGTCGGCGTTATTCGGCAATTTGTTGAAATACATGTCCATTGCTTTCAGCGGGATATTGAGTATCGTCGATTCTTTACGGGCAATGGCGGTGGCGTTGCGGAAACTGCCGCTGCTTAAGGGATATAGGGCGTGAAAGGTATTTTCTTCAATAGCGATGCCGTAGTCGCCGGAAGTTTCGATATAAACGGAGCCGGAAACCAGGTAATTGATGGTATTGGCGGATTGATTTTGTTTAAAAATAATTTCCCCGGCTTGATAGCTGGATGTGGAAATTGCTAAAGAGGAAAATTCTTGTTGGCTTAAAATGCCAATGGGAATGAGTTTTTTTAATAAGTCGTGGTATTGATCTTTATCGATCAGGGTGACTTGGGGGGCGCTTTTGTGAGACTCCGTTGTTTTATTCTGAAAAGGATTTAATTGTTTTTTTAAGGACTTAAAAAAGCTCATGCCGCCTTCCAAAAAATGCAGGGGAAATACGAATATTTATAGGTAAACAGCATTAACCAACAAGTAAAGCGCGCTGTCATTAACGCGCCAATGAAGTCATCAACAAGTCCGCCTGACCAACTTTAAGGTTTTACCCTTGAATAATATATTCCGATGCAACTACAGTCATTACGGGTGATATTTTGTCATTGTTTTTAGTTTGTTGACGGCTGTATTGATCTTTTCCGTAATTTCATCATCCAATTCTGAATTTTTATAGATTTTCTCTAAAAGACCTTCTTCAACCAGCGCCTCTTTAATCCAGCGCTTGGTAAAACGATAATTACTGGAAATTTTAGACTCTTCGCCTGTTTTGGGGTTTTTCAGCGTGTCTGAAGATGCGCCGCTTGCCGATGATGCTGCGGCAGTGGTGGCTGGTTTAGCGGCTGCCGACGCTGCTGTTGTAGCGCTGCCGGCTCTGGGGCGTGGTTTGGGGCTGCTGGATTTGGCGGCGGCCTGTTGTTTAGGCGCTGCAGATTTCTTTTTGTTTTTTTGTTCACAATCGACCACGTAATAAATGACATAGGCGGCGAAAGCGACGGTTAAAATGAAAATTACCTCAGCCATGTGGATTCTCCCCTTATTTTTTTTATATGCTAGTAAGACTATAGATCAGTTGTTGCGACTATACCAGAAGGGAGTCGGCGCGGTAAACCCAAAGTCGCGGATTACTGTATATCAACTTACATATCGGTCGGTAATGGAACGTGACTGACGACATAACGGTGTTTGCCTGATTTTTCCGGCGGAATCGCGTCAAGCAGATTAACGGCGACATCAATTTCGCCCAGACGCTGTTGCATTTGTTGGCGAATTTGAGTTTCGCCATCCGTTTTCCAAAGTGCGTTGGGCACAACTTGCACTTCCAGTTCAGAGGTGGTGTGTTGAATAATTTTGAATGACTCAATGCCTTCAATGGCGCGGGTTACATAAATGACCGCCAAAGCGTGCAGCACCGAGCCGTCTTTTTTGATGATGAAGTCTGTGGAGCGACCGACAACCTCGCCTAAAACATGCAGACCGCGTCCAGCTACGCAGCTCTCATCGGTGGCTTTGATAAAGTCGCCTGTACGATAGCGGATAAATGGTTGGGCTTGAGAGCATAAGCCGGTAATAACAGCTTCGCCTGTTTTTCCGGCGGCGACTGGTTGATCGTTTTTGTCCAATATTTCCAAAATATGGCTCTCGCTCATTAGCAACATTTGTCCTTCGGGCGATTGGTGAGCGGTGAAGCCGATATCGCGGCTGCCGAATTCATTGGCGACAGGGACTTTAAAAGCTTCATGAATAATTTCGCGTTGCTCGGGGTATAAGGGTTCACCGGTTGTAAATACGGCTTTTAACTGTGGTATTTGGATTTTTTGATTGGAATTCAGCGCAAAGCGGGCCAGCAAAGCAATGCTGCTGGCATAACCGTAGATACAGCCAGGTTTATATCGGACGATGAAGTCTAAATATTGTTGCATGGTGGTGAGCGACATATCAAAGGCGTTCAACAATATCTGATTCATCAAACCGTCGCGAATTTGCTTGATTTTGTCGGTTTTATTGAGTTCAACCGGCGCTCCCCATAGATAGACTTCCTTATCGCCGATATCGATGTCCCACCAGCGTCTGGCTCTGATTCGACCTGCCGCATCCGATGCTTGACGCCATTTTCCGAAATAGAAATTCAACGGAGTGCCGCTGGAGCCGCCGGTGGTATAAGGATAAATGCCCCCTGGCGCGTCGCGCCAGACCATTTCATCTTTATGCAGCTGAGCGTCTTCTTTCTGCATCGTGGGTAAACGGCTTAAATCGTTGAAAGTCGGCAAGCTGTTTTCGGATATATCGATGCCGGCTTCAGCAATGCGTTGTTGATGCCAAGGGCAATGATCAACGGCAATCGTGAGTAATTCTTTTAATTTTTTTCGTTGCAGCAGCTCAATGCCGTCTCGGCAAAGCCATTGGCTTTTTTCCAGTTCTTTAACGTATTCAATGGTTGGACGTTTCAGCAAGCGTTCATGCCAGGGAAAAAGATAGTTTTTTACAATAGAAGGGCGCATGTTTGTCCGGCGATTTTGAATTTGGAGGGGAGGACGATCTGGAGAAACAGTTTAATGAGTCGCTTTGTGCAATGTCAATCGTTTTACTGTTGTTTAACGGCTTATCAAAGATGAATTGATGCTATTATATCGGTGAACCTTAAGTCTATATTATCCGTTTTTTGCATATGGCCGATAAAGGGAATGTTGTTTACCTGGAGGCGTTTTGAATTCTTTGTATGATCAGCCGAATTTATATTGAAGAAAATATTCGCCGCCATCCGAGGGTGGAGGCTATCTGCGACCGCTTTCCAACGGCGCGTAAAATTGTATGCCAACGTTATGGAGAAGTTTTCAACCCGAAAGCGCAAAATTTTCGTTTACAAAAACAGCAACCTGCTTTGATTTTGGCGGAGAAGTTTCAGAATTTCGTATTGCCTGCGCCGACGGGTTACGGAATAGGCGCTCAGCATAACTATTATTTTTCACATATGCTGAATTGCTTATACGACTGCCGATATTGTTTTTTACAAGGCATGTATCAATCGGCAAATTATGTGTTATTCGTTAATTATGAAGATTTTGAACAGCAAATTAACGAAGTTTCTCATCAGCACGGCGGGGAGTTGGCGCATTTTTTTTCAGGTTATGACTGCGATAGTTTAGCGTTTGAGCCGGTGACCGGTTTTGCGCAACATTTTTTACCGATTTTTGAGAGGCTGCCGAATAGTTATCTGGAATTACGTACCAAAAGCACTCAAATCAGGAGCTTGTTGGAGCGGGAGCCGAATGCCGCCTGTATAGTCGCTTTCAGTTTATCGCCTGACGAGGTCGCGGTTAAAGTGGAGGATAAAGCGCCGACGCTGGAAAAAAGAATCAAAGCGATTCAGAAATTGCAGGATCATGGCTGGTTGGTGGGTTTGCGTTTTGATCCCTTGATTTATCAGGATGATTTTCAGGTGCAATACCGGCAGCTATTTGAACAAGTATTTTCCATACTGAAGTTGGAATTGTTACATTCTGTGAGTTTGGGCGTGTTTCGCTTGCCGGAAAAATATTTCAAAAAAATTCATCGACTCTATCCGGAAACGAAATTATTTTCCGGGCCGTTGGAAACGGAAAACGGCATGACTTCTTATCAGCAAGTGTTGGAACGGGAGATGTTTGATTATTGCAGTCAGTTGATTATGGATTATGTTCCCCAGGAGAAGTTTTTTCCATGTCGACTGTAAAACGGGTGATATGGGTGCTGGGAGCCAGCTCCGGGATAGGACGGGCGATTGTCGATCATTTATTGGAGCAAGATCATACTGTCGTCGGCAGTAGCAGAACTCGAAAGACATTACCGCAAAATCATCCGCGTTTTCATTTTATTGAAATAAATTTGCTTGAAACTGAACGAATAGCGGAGGTGGTCAAGCAGATTCAACAAGATTTTCCGGCGTTGGATGCGGTGGTCTTTTCCGCAGGTTATGGACAGTTTGGTTCATTGGAAGAGTTTTCCTTTTCACAGATTGAACAATTGATGACCGTGGATTTTACTGCTCAAGCATTGGCGACCCGCGCATTATTGCCGAAATTAAAACGTCAGCCGCGTGTTAATTTGATTTATATCGGATCCGAAGCGAGTTTGCAGGGGAGTCGAAAAGGCAGTATTTATTGCGCCGCCAAATTTGCGTTACGGGGGTTTACCCAATCGCTCAGGGATGAGTGTGGAAAATCTTCAGTGAGGGTTTCTCTCATCAATCCCGGCATGGTGGATACCGCTTTTTTTGATGCGTTGTCATTTATGCCGGGCGAGGGCGAAAGCCATGCCTTGCAGGCCGAGGATGTGGCGGAGGCGGTTAATTATGTTCTGCAAGCGGGGCATCATATGGTAGTGGATGAGATTAATCTTAATCCGGCCAGCAAGGTGGTGCGCTTTAAATGATAGTTCTGGATGCAACATCTTTATAAAATCAATGCCATTTGTAAAAATCACCAACATTGGTTAGGCTTAATGGAAATTATGCGAGTGAGACTTTTTAATGATAGAAAAAATAAAATTTGACCCCCGAACCTGGTTTTTTATTGGTTTTCTGAGTTGTTTTTCAATGTTGGCCGTTGGCGCTTATTTTCAATTGGTGATGGACTTGGAGCCTTGTCCCTTATGTATTTCTCAACGTATCGCTATTTTGCTGACCGGGGCGTTTTTTCTGGCGGCGGCTATTCATAATCCGCTTAATTTGGGGCGCAAAATATATGCGATTGCAGGGTCTGGGGTTGCTTTAATCGGAGCCGGTATTTCTACGCGGCATGTTTGGCTGCAAAACTTGCCGCCTGAAGAAGTGCCGGAATGCGGGCCGGGTTTGGCTTATATCTATGAAAATTTTCCGTTAACGGAAACTTTGAAGTTGATGTTCAACGGCACCGGCGAGTGCGCCGAGGTGCTGTGGACATTTCTGGGCTTGAGTATTCCTGGTTGGACATTAGTCGCTTTTTTAGGACTGGCGACAGTCAGCATCTTGCAATTTTGGAACGTACCTTCATTACCGTCTATTAATTACCATGACTAAAATTTTCTTCCCTTTATTGTTGGCATTCTCTGTTAACACTGTTTTTGCAAATGATTCACACCCATTAATCAGCGCGATTAAAGGCGATCATCGTACAGAAAAAAACAGGGCGCGGGATGCTTATCGGCATCCATTGCAGACTTTAGCGTTCTTTGATGTGCGCGAAGACATGACTGTGGTGGAAATATGGCCGGGCGGTGGCTGGTATACCGAAATATTAGCGCCTTATTTGCAAAAGAAAGGTAAATTATATGCCGCCCATTTTGATGCTGATTCCTCTGTGCCTTATTATCGGAAAAGTTTAGCTAAATTTAAGGCAAAAACAGAAGCTTTGCCCAGTGTTTACGCCAAAATGGAAGTAACTGAATTAAGTCCGCCGGATAAGCTGGAAATTGCGCCGGCAAACAGTGTTGATCGTGTGTTGACGTTTCGAAATGTGCATAACTGGATGAAATACGGTCAGGTGGAGGCGGTATTTGCGGCTATGCATAAAGCGTTAAAACCGGGTGGGGTTTTAGGCATCGTCGAACATCGGAGCAGTAATACCGTTCCGCAGGACCCAAAAGCCAAGTCAGGCTATGTGCGTGAGGATTATGTCATTCAACTGGCCGAAAATGCAGGGTTTAAATTATTGGCGAAATCAGAGATTAACGCCAATAACAAAGATGAAACCGTCCATCCGGCGGGTGTTTGGAGCTTACCGCCGTCTTTGCGCTTAAAGCAAAAAAACGTAGAAAAATTTCTGTCGATCGGTGAAAGCGACCGAATGACCTTGAAGTTTGTGAAGCCTTAGAGACTGTGAAAGAATTTACTCAAAATTCAAAAAGGCGTAGGTTGTGGCTGAGCTTGCAAAAAAACAGCACTCACTGCCGATTGTTTTAGTAAATATTTCGTTGCTGGCGAGTTAACAATGCGCCGAAAAAACCTTGTGATGTCGGCAGTGCGCTATTTGAATGCATGAATTATGCTATATGGCGCATTTTTAGCGTGGCTATCGCTTAAAATTTGATAATTTTGAGTATTTTCTCAGGCCAATAGCTTTCCATAGCAATAGGTGTGCCGATTTTAGCGGCATATTGTCGCGCGGCATTATGTCCCGTTTTGCAGGTTGATTCTTCGCCCTAAACTGTGCATTCAGGGGAGCAATTATTTTGCTCATGATTGTGTTTTATACGCTGTTTCAGCGTATTGCTTAATTTTAGGAGTGCAATAATGGCATTGGAAAACTTGGATCTGGAAAATAAATTAATTATTCCGACGCAAGAGCTTATGGCTCAAATTCAACTGGATTTGGCGACTTTATATGCGAGCCTGCGGCAAATGGCGATTGATGCGCATGAGCTTGTCGCCGTCTTGGGCAAGCAGTGGTATGACCAGCCAATGGAGACTACGGTTGCCTGGTATCAGGCTGGGCAGGGATATGCCAATGGCGTGTATCAGACAGCGGTTAATGATTGGGTTCCGCAGATTGAAAACAGTTATGAACAGGCTTTGGAAACGGTTGTTGATTATTCCTTACAGGCGCGGGGCGGCTTTGAATATTTGTTAGATAATCCCGATAAAGTGTCGGCGGAAGCGATTGAGTCAATTACGGAGGCGATGGTGGCAACCGGCAATCTGTCGATGGAAATGGTGGTGAAATTGCAGGAAACCAGCGCGGAAATTATTGCGCTGTTGATGGAGCAACCCTTACAAACGCTACAAACAGCGTATGTTGATGTCTTAAATGGGCTGTTGAATACCTATTTTGATCTGGTCTCAGCGGCTTTAACGGTTGTTTAGGCTGGACTGTGTGAATAGGGAAGGTCGTTATGATTCAAGAGCCAACAAGATCAAGGACGATTGAGTTGGCTGTTGATCAGTTTTCGCTTGCATCCTGTTGCAAAAAGCTGTTGATGTCTTCGTTATTGACGCGATCGTAAACAGCGACTACCGGCATTGTTAAATCGATAGATTCAAACGTGACCTTATCGCCGAGAAAGTAATGGCTGGAGCGCCAATGGTCTTTGCGTCTGAGAACTTCTATCTCTACCCAGTCTTGTTCAATCATGACATATTCTTGTAGGCTGGGAATGTTAAGGTATGAAATAAGTTTTGTGGATTTGTCGCGGCGGCGCGTTGATTTCGATAACACTTCAATGATGACAAGCGGAGTGCTGATAAAATACTCATTTACATCATCTTCACAAGCAACGACAATATCGGGGTAGAAAAAATTACAGTCGGCTTTGACTTTCATGTCCGAAGCAAAAGGTTCGCAAGGCGAGTTTTCTAAATGATTGGCTAAGTGACGATTTAGGTTTGTTGATATCCGTTGATGGTTTTTGCTGGCGTCGGCCATGGCGAAAACTTGACCGGCGACAAGCTCATGTTTGCTATCGGCAAGCCGCTCTCCGTTTAAATATTCCTCAATGGTGATAGGGGCAATTTGTTTAGGAATGGGTTGTTTTGCGCTCATTGTTATATGTCTTTATACCAAAGTAGATACTGTGATTTTAGTATTTTAAACATATCAGTTCAAATGCTATAATACTCGGTTACATTAAATATTT
Source organism: Methylococcaceae bacterium (assembly GCA_006844585.1). Classification (GTDB taxonomy): domain Bacteria; phylum Pseudomonadota; class Gammaproteobacteria; order Methylococcales; family Methylomonadaceae; genus Methylomarinum. Next base: position 80,463 of record SPJM01000342.1, read on the forward strand.
GTTTAGGTGTGGTCATGCAAGTTATACAGGAAGCGCTCACTTTTGATGATGTTCTATTAGTTCCGGCGCATTCGACCGTATTGCCGCGTGAAGTTGTGATGAAAACACAGTTGACCCGGGAAATTCAATTGAATATTCCGTTGGTTTCCGCGGCGATGGATACGGTTACCGAAGCCCGTTTGGCGATAGCTATTGCGCAGGAAGGCGGCATAGGCATTATCCATAAAAATATGGATATTAAACAGCAGGCGCGGGAAGTCAGCAAAGTTAAAAAATACGAAAGCGGGGTGATTAAGGATCCGATCACGGTCGGGCCGAATAAAACAGTCCGTGAAGTGATGGAATTGACGCGCGCTAAAAATATTTCCGGGGTGCCGGTGGTGGACGGCGAGAAATTATTGGGCATAGTCACCAGCCGCGATTTACGTTTTGAAACCCGCCTGGATGAACCGGTGACATCAGTGATGACGCCTAAAGACAGACTGGTCACCGTGAATGAGTCTGCGGATCACCAAGAAGCGATAGCATTGTTGCATAAGCATCGTATTGAAAAAGTGTTAGTGGTTAATGATGACTTTAATTTACGGGGCTTGATTACCGTAAAAGATATACAGAAAGCCAAAGACTACCCCATTGCTTGTAAAGATGAACATGAGCGTTTACGTGTCGGCGCGGCAGTCGGCACCGGCGGGGAAACCGAAGAAAGGGTTAAGGCGTTGGTGGAAGCGGGCGTGGATGTGATTATTGTCGACACCGCCCACGGACATTCGCAGGGCGTATTGGATCGCGTGCGCTGGGTTAAACAAAATTATCCGCAAGTCCAGGTGATTGGCGGTAATATCGCCACTGCCGAGGCGGCAAAAGCCTTGGTTGAGGTCGGCGCCGACGGCGTTAAAGTGGGTATTGGGCCGGGTTCAATCTGCACCACTCGAATTGTCGCTGGCGTCGGCGTGCCGCAAGTCACGGCGGTTAGTAATGTTGCCGACGCTTTGCAAGGCACCGGCGTTCCCTTAATTGCCGATGGCGGCGTTCGTTATTCAGGCGATGTGGCGAAAGCCTTGGCGGCGGGGGCTCATGCGGTGATGTTGGGCAGCTTGTTTGCCGGTACTGAAGAAGCGCCGGGCGAAGTCGAGCTTTATCAAGGCCGATCTTATAAATCCTATCGCGGTATGGGGTCTTTAGGCGCGATGTCGCAGCAGCAAGGTTCCAGCGATCGTTATTTTCAGGAAGATGCTGAAAGCGTTGAAAAATTGGTGCCGGAAGGCATTGAAGGCCGAGTGCCTTATAAAGGCAGCGTATTGGCGATTATTCATCAATTATTGGGCGGCATTAGAGCCAGTATGGGTTATACAGGTTCAGACTGTATCGCTACGATGCATGATAAAGCGCAGTTCGTCAGGGTAACCAGCGCCGGCATGCGTGAGAGTCATGTCCATGATGTGGCGATTACCAAAGAAGCGCCGAATTACCGCTTATCATAACACCAGTGTAGGGTGCGCACTGCGCGCCTTACTGTCGGTTATTTCTCTTGTTCAGGAAAATCAAGTGACAGATCAACAATCCGCTCAAATTCATGAGTACAAAATTCTGATTTTGGATTTCGGTTCGCAATATACCCAATTAATCGCCCGCAGAATTCGGGAGATTGGGGTTTATTGCGAAATATATTCTTGTGAATGCAGTGAAGATGAAATTAAAAAATTCGCGCCGAACGGGCTGATTTTATCCGGCGGCCCGGAAACCGTGACCAGCGGCGAGACGCCGAGAGCGCCCGATTGCGTGTTTGAGTTGGGGCTTCCTGTATTAGGCATTTGTTACGGTATGCAAACCATGACCGAACAATTGGGCGGTAAAGTCGAAGCCTCCGATCATCGAGAGTTTGGTTATGCGCAAATCAGAGCGCGCGGCCATTCGCGGTTATTAAGCGATATTGAAGACCATACTTCAGCGGAAGGTTTCGGTTTGCTGGATGTATGGATGAGTCACGGCGATAGAGTGGTTGAACTGCCGAATGACTTTATCTTGATCGCCAGCTCGGAAGGCGCGCCGATTGCCGGCATTGCCCATGAAGCAAAAGGTTTTTACGGATTGCAATTTCACCCGGAAGTTACTCACACCAAGCAAGGAGAACGTATCTTATCGCGCTTTGTTTTGGATATTTGCGGCTGCGATGCGCTTTGGAATTCTTCTAATATTATTGAAGACAATATTCAATCCGTACGCGAACGGGTCGGTTCCGAACAAGTGGTGTTGGGCCTATCCGGCGGTGTTGATTCCTCGGTGGTGGCTGCTTTGTTGCATAAAGCCATTGGTGAGCAATTAATCTGTGTGTTTGTCGATACCGGTTTGTTGAGATTGCATGAAGGCGATCAAGTGATGGCGACTTTTGCCCAGCACATGGGCGTCAAAGTCATTCGAGTGGATGCCGAGCAGCGTTATTTGGCGGCTTTGGCGGGCGTTGAAGACCCGGAAGCCAAGCGTAAAATTATCGGTAATCTATTTGTTGAAATCTTTGATGAAGAGGCCGCCAAATTAACTGACGCCAAATGGCTGGCGCAAGGCACCATTTATCCGGATGTGATTGAATCCGCCGGGGCGAAAAGCGGTAAGGCGCATTTGATCAAATCGCACCATAATGTAGGTGGCTTACCCGAAGATATGACCTTGAAACTGGTCGAACCGCTACGTGAATTATTTAAAGATGAAGTGCGCAAGTTGGGTATTGAATTAGGCTTGCCTGCGGACATGATTTACCGTCATCCTTTCCCCGGTCCAGGATTGGGCGTGCGTATTTTAGGCGAAGTGAAAAAAGAATACGCTGATTTGTTAAGGCAAGCCGATGCGATTTTTATTGAAGAGCTGTATCGTCATGATCTGTATAATAAAGTTAGTCAGGCTTTCGCTGTGTTCTTGCCGGTAAAATCAGTCGGCGTGATGGGCGACGGGCGGCGGTATGATTATGTGATTGCTTTGCGGGCGGTGGAAACTATTGATTTTATGACCGCGCGTTGGGCGCATCTGCCTTATGAATTTTTAGACTTGGTTTCGCGTCGCATTATCAATGAAGTCGCTGGTATTTCACGAGTGGCTTATGATATTTCCGGCAAGCCGCCTGCAACGATCGAGTGGGAATAAGTAGCGCCCCGAATTTGCGTCAGCAGGAAAAGGATGAAGCCTGGATGCGTCATGCGATACGCTTGGCGCAACGGGCGCAGGAACAAGGCGAAGTGCCGGTCGGTGCGGTATTAGTCAAGGATGAGCAGTGTATCGCCGAAGGTTGGAACCAACCCATACAACTAAACGATCCCAGCGCCCATGCTGAAATTGTCGCTTTGCGGCAAGGCGGCAAAAAGCAGCAAAACTATCGGCTTCCGCAAACGACCTTATACGTTACCTTGGAGCCTTGTGTGATGTGTATGGGCGCATTATCCAATGCGCGTGTTCAGCGTTTGGTTTTCGGCGCTTATGACCCTAAACGCGGGGCGGTTTGTCATGCTTTGCAATTAGCTGACGCGGATTTTTTGAATCACAAAATGATTTGGACGGGCGGCGTTCTGGAAAAAGTCTGCGCGGATTTATTGACAGAGTTTTTTCGAGAAAGGCGAAAAAAGCGTTAACTTTTCATTGACCCGAAAAAATAAAGCTCTATAATTCCCCCTCCATCTTTTCGGTGTTGAAAGTTTTCAACTTAGCCCGGCTTCGTCTTTAGTTGTAGCTGTATAGCGTAACAAAAGACGAGGCTGGGTAAAAAGGGAAGTCGGTGCATTCGGGGATTATCCCCAATAAATCCGACGCTGCCCCCGCAACGGTAGATAAGTAAAAAGCAATGGTTAACCACTGTATTGCAAACGCGAATATGGGAAGGTGATTGTTCTGGCCTATGGCCGCTTATAAGCCCGGAGACCTGCCGAGAAGTTTATCGCTGCAGCGGTGGGCTGTTGAAGGGATAGGCGGACTCATTTCTGTTGTCCTTTGCTCCTGCTGCGATCACTCATTATGCGCGGGCGGCGCAAGAGGCAACTATGCACAAAACTTATCTATTACCTTTATCTCTTTTTACTTTTACTTCTGTTAACGCTGATCAAGCGGTGGACCTGCCGGGATATACGGTCACCGCAACCCGAACAAAAACTGCCAGCGATCAACTGGCGACGGCGAGCAGCGTCTTTACCAGGGCCGATATCGAGCAATTTCAAGTTCGTTCCCTACCTGAATTATTACAACGCGCTCCGGGAGTAAACCTGGTCAATAACGGCGGTATGGGTAAAACCACCAGTCTGTTTATGCGCGGAACTAATTCCGATCATGTGTTGGTGTTGATAGACGGCGTCAAAGTAGGCTCGGTCAGCTTAGGAACATCGCCCTTTCAACACATGCCGATTGATCAAATTGAACGGGTGGAAATCATTCGCGGGCCGCAATCCAGTTTATACGGTTCCGAGGCCATCGGCGGGGTAATCCAGATTTTCACCCGTAAAGGGCGGCAAACCGAACAACCGAAGTTCAATGTTGATTTGGGCGGCGGTTCATATGATACGGTGCAAGCGGCGGCGACTGTCAGCGGGAAATTCAAGCAATTTCATTATGCCTTGTCGACTTCGCATATTAATACGCAGGGCTTTGATGCGCGCCAAGCGACTGATGGTTTTTTTCCTATCGATCAACCGGATAGAGATGGTTATTATAATACCGGCTTAAACGCTAAACTGGGCTATCAGTTTGAAAACGGCGAGATTGAAGCTTTTTATTCAAGAGCTGACGGACGCACTGATTTTGACGGTTTTCAGATTGAGGCGGAATTTGTCAATCAAGTGGTCGGCCTACATGGCTCTATTGATGTGAATGATTTTTGGCGCAGCAGTTTGCGGTTGGGGATGAGCCGCGAAGACTCCAGTAATTTTACCGATACCGGCGAGTTTTTCAGTCGTTTCGACAGCACCCGCTGGAATGTCAGTTGGTTGAATGAATTTACCATCAACCCTGATCACCGAGTGATCTTCGGCGCTGATTACCGCCTGGATGAAATCGACAGCAACACGCTTTATGTAGAATCTGCGCGCTATGATGTGGGCGTATTTGCGGAACTGAATAGCCGGTTGTGGGAGAATCATTACCTGCATGCTGCGGTGCGTTGGGATGAAAACGAAGCCTTTGGCGATTATGTGACCGGCAGCGTCGGTTGGCGCTTTAATTGGAATTATGGCTTAAGTTTGTTCGCCAGTTACGGTACGGCGTTTAAATCACCTAGCTTTAATGAGTTATATTGGCCGGATGACGGCTTTGGCGGCGGCAACCCGAATTTAGATCCGGAAGAATCTGAAACCGTGGAAGTCGGCATTGCCGGTCAACATGATCGTTGGGGATGGGAAATCAGAGCTTTTCATACGATGATTGATGAGCTGATCGCCGCTTGGCCGCCACAAAATGTCAACAAAGCTAATATTGATGGTATAGAATTAGCTATTAATGCCGAGATTATGGGGTGGAAAAACAGCTTGAGCGGTGAATTATTAAGCGGCAAAGATACGATGACCAATAAACGTCTACCGAGAAGAGCGGAAAAATTAATACGCTATGATTTGTCGAAATCATTTGATCGGTTAAATGTTGGGATGACTGTTTTGGCTCGAGACGCTGCTTATGATGATGTTGCCAATACAGCGAAAATTCCCGGCTTTGTAACAGTTGATTTGCGCGCCGCTTATGAAATCAATAAAAACTGGCGTCTGAATGCGAAATTGAGTAACTTACTCAATAAGCAATATCAATTGGTAGATACTTATAACACAGCGGATAGAAACTTTTTTGTTTCCATTCATTATCAAAATTAATCGTAAATTACGGAGGCGCCTTATGCAGCCCAGTCAAAAATTATCCGTTTCATCATTGCTTGCACAACCTGTCGCATGGGGACTTATCGCTGTGATGGCGGCGACTCGTTTCCATCACTTCGGCAGCGCCATCAGCTTACCCGATGCTTCATTGGCGGTGTTTTTCCTGGCCGGTTTTCGTTTCAAATCGACTGCGATTTTCGCTGTCTTATTAGCAGAAGCCGCATTAATTGACTATTTGGCGATTAGTCAGTTTTCGGTGAGCGATTATTGTATTTCACCCGCTTATGTTTTTTTACTGCCGACATATTATGTTGTTTGGCGCGGCGGGCAGTTGAGCGCGGCGCTGAAAGTCGAAGGTTGGCATAAACTAGCTTACAGCGCATTGTATTTATTTGCCGGGGTCACGGTGGCGTTTCTAATTTCCAACGGCAGTTTTTATCTGTTCTCCGGAAAATTTTCAGATACTAATTGGCTGGAATATAGTCAACGGTTATTGCAGTATTATCCGCCTTATTTACTTTATGCAGCGCTTTATGTGGCTATTGCCTATGGTTTGGCGCAAATGTATCAACAATTAAAGCAATTGGGACATTCCCGTCAGGCTTCTTGAGTTTCTGAATATTGATTGTTTCGACTTCCGGTATTGAGAAAGGGAAGGGCGTAGGGTGCGCACTGCGTACCAAATGGTCTGTAATGCATTTCGGTGTTTGCTGCGCGGAGCATACCCTATGAACGTTCCTTATTAAAGGAAAGCGTTTGATTCATTTAGATTGCGGATCAAACGCCTCTTCTTCAAATCAACGCTGAATAATAAAAGGCGGAATTTCAAAAACCGTAGCATTCTCCCTTTACTTTATTTAGCCCCCGCTGATTTTCTATACAACAAAGTGGTTTTATTGGCAAAACCATCTTTTTGAATGAAGAATGCTTAGTAAAAAAGCTAAGGCGCTCAATGCTTTAGTGAAATATTGTATTGTAAGCTCATATTAACCCTGTTAAATTAGCAGTCAGTAACGCCTTTAAGATCTAGCCGTATTAGTATGGTTTGATTTAGAGCTTAAATCAGTAATGCTAATTGATGTTAAGGTGTGTTTAAAGACGGTTTTGTTATATTGGCGGGTCAGTTTTCGGCAAGCGAAATTTCGATCAATATAATACTAAATTTGAGCTGAGTGAAGATGTCAAATCAGGATATAAAAGAAGCGTTTGAATTATCGGCAATGTTCCTCGCTCACCAAAGCTACCAGTCGCTTACTCAAGCGACTATCCAATATTTTAGCTCAATTGAAGGCGTAGAAGAAGTCTCTTCCTATGAAATTTTCGGCGACCCTGGCGAACAAGATCAATTTTCCGTCAGACGTTTTCCGCTGACGCTTTATGATAATTACCGTGATAATAACACGGAATTATTGATGAAATTTCTCATCGGCAGCGAAGGCGGCGTTAAAACGATAGAGTATGCCGACCAACATTGGATATTGTTGGATGTGGCGAAAAAAATCAAGCCCCGCCGGGTTATTTTGATTAAAGGTCAGGTGAGCTCGTTGGTGATGACCATCATCGAAGGCTTGTATAATGTTTACGCCAATCAAATTGCTTTGTTGGATTCAAAAGAGCGCGATGTCTTAACTCATTTGCCCAACCGTCAAACTTTGGAAATTACCCTGAATGACATTATTGTGTTTTATCGAGGGTTGCAACATAAAAAACAAGAAATCAAAGACTCTTGGCTGGCGATTTTAGATATCGACCATTTTAAAAGAATCAATGATCAATACGGTCATTTATACGGCGATGAGGTGTTACTGCACTTTGCCCGATTGATGGAAAGAGGGTTCAGGCATACTGATTTTTTGTTTCGTTATGGTGGCGAAGAATTCATTGTGATTATCAATAACAGTGATCTGGTCGGCGTTAAAACGACTTTAGAACGATTCCGTAAAGATGTAGAAGAATATGATTTTCCATCCGGTTCGGTAACGGTCAGCATCGGGTTCACCCAGATCGACCCTTTGGCGCCGCCTTCTTTACTGCTGGAATATGCCGATAAAGCGCTTTATCAAGCCAAAAATAACGGTCGTAATCAATTAGTTTTTTTTGATGAGTTAAAAACCGTCCCGACGACAGACAACGGGGATATAGAGTTGTTTTAATGGAAGCTGTCGCCTTAAAAAATCCGCAGCAAATTGTAGTGGTCAAGTAAACCCAGGCATTTTTTAGAGAGAGTTTCTATTTTTGTTTTCGAATTCAGCAGACTCTACATAAAATCGTTACAGGCTAATCTTTGCAATGCTGCTGGATGAAGGCTCCGATACCGAGCAAACCTCCAGGTAAACTTTAAAAACACATTAATGACCGTCGCACGGCATCTTGAGGAAATCTTGTATGCCCCCAGTATTCACATTAATCAGGTAATGAGTGAGAGGGTTTGCTCAATCTCACGCTACTATCACAAAAAAGGAAAGACCGGCATTTCGTAAGAGAATCAAAGCAGCCAGCGCATCAATGGAATATGCGGCGAAATACCACTTGATGGTCCGAATTATATGCAGAGGCTTACCTGGCCCTTAACCGAATAGGTGTGTTTCTTAAACGAATGACATTGGTGCTGTGGGTGGGCTATTTGAGTAGCTCCCTATCTCGATTATGTTTCATTTTCTGGCAGCCTTAATAGCCGCTCGCTACGCCATACACGAATAACATGAATTGAATCTTGTTCCCTTAGGTAAACAACCCGGAAAGGTGAATGAATTAATTCTCGTATTCTTTCTTCACCGAACTCTGGAACCATCCGCCCAATATCTGGATTCTCAACCAGCGTTTGCACATGCTCGATTATCGCTGATATAAATTGTTTTCCAATGTGAGGAACACCCTCTTTCTCATAATATTCTTTAATGCTTTCTAGATCACCGTATGCCGAGTTAGATACATAAATTTTCACTTATTCGATACCCAGCATTTTCTTTACTTCAGCAAGCTCTATTTCTTTTCCTTCTCGAACTTCCATCAAGCCCGCTGCCACAGCCTTCATGAACTCTCGCTCTTCTTCATTTTTTTCATATTCTTCAAGGCCTTGCATGACGGCAACACCTCTTCCACGGCTAGTGAGCAATACGGGGCGATGAGTATCTTTGGTGTGATTAACCACCTTTCCGGGGTTAATCTTCAGATCTTTAAGGGGAATTACGTCTTCTGAGAATTTGGTTTGCATTCAATTAGCCCTCATATTTTGAGATATTGAGCCTAATATACAGCACCTGTTAAAAGGTCTCAATATTTATTATATCAGGCTAAATACATTTAGGCCTTAATGAAATATAACGCTATGTATAACCTGCACTGGTAAAATGTCAGAGTTCATACTTTTGTGTAAAACTAGGGTCATAAAACTAGTAAAACTAGGGTCAGATACAAATTTCCTTTTAATTCGTGACCTCAGTTATTACTTGCATAGAAAATGGAAGCAAAAGGCAAGACCTGACACTAATGGTTTTAAAGGCAAGACCTGACACTAATGGTTTTCTTGATATGAATTCAATTTGCCCGATGAAGTATCTCTGTTAATACCAGGCCAGGCGCCGTATACGGACCCGTATGTACGGTGCCGTGGGAGGGGGCTACTTGAGCAATGGCATTCGCTTTAGCCATTGCCCCATTCGGTTAAGAGCTCACACGAATACGATAACATGAGAAATCACTTTGTCTGCTTCAGGATTGCATATTAGGCCGTCGATTCACACCCTTGCCATTTGTTCACAGGCTTTTTGGATTTCCTCACATAGGAACGACCTGGCCTCAGCTTTTGATGATTTCGCGAAATGGAGCTGACAATGTCGTCCATCACATTTTTGAT
>SPJM01000343.1 GCA_006844585.1 Methylococcaceae bacterium
TATCGATAATCCCGGCCTTGGGTCAGTCCGCAAAGTGCGCATTGTCGCAATCGGCGGCATTTTGTTTAATGCTTTGTCGGTGATGGCTTGTTTGTGGATATGGATGGGGTTTCCGGATTTAATTCCCGCTCTGCAATTGCTTATTGTTCTTTTTTCGGCGTCGGCTTTGGCGGCCATGTTTTCAGTACCGGATGTATTGGCTTTTGTGCGAGGGAATACCGTCGCTTGGGCATGCGGTCCGGCATTTGCGGTGCGTTATAAATTGTCCGCTAAGGATTTGAATGATGACAGTTTAGTTTCGGAGCGGCTGCAAAATTCAATTGAAATTCTCGCTAGAGAAGCTTCTACCAGAGGCGGACAATCAGCCGGTGTTGCTTTTATGGTCAAAAAAGCGGGCGCTTTATCGATTATTTTCGATAAGGTGGTTAAAGGCAAACGCGAAGATATTGTTAAAGTCCTTAAGAAAAGTATGCTGGATTTAGTCGCTAAGGCGAAGCGGGAAGGGGTTAAAAAAAGCGCCGAATTCGAAGTGACAATGTTGCATTTACGTTATGCGACCGGCGGAGCGACGCATTGGCATAACGCCCAGCCGCATTGGTATGAATATTATGATTCGATGATGTTTCATAAGGTGGAAGGCGGCGAATTGATCAGTCAAGCGGGCGAGGTGTTCAATCTGATTGCGCATAATGGCGATATGGATGGGGTTCATCTGGATATTTTATTGGATGAGAATATTGAACGACGGTTTTTCAGTCAGCCGGAAGCGCGGGTTATTTTTCAGACCGCGATGCCCAGTTCAACTTCCGTCGGCGATTCCGATTCGCGCAGTATTGCCGAGTGGGTTGATTTACATTTAACTCGGGGGTTGGCGTATAAGGCCTTGCGATACGCTTATTTGAGCAGCGCCTTGGATTTTAACGAAGATTTGGCGACCGGTCGTTTTGACTTTTCGGTCTTGTATCAATGGGCGGAACAAGTTGATTATGTATTGTTGAATGCTAAAAACGCTGACCCTTCCAGTTACCTGAAAGAGAATGCCGAATCGATTAATGATTTGCATGATCAAGTAAAGGCGCAGGTGTTGGAAGCTTTGAGCAAGGAATGCGCTTCGGCAATTCCTAAACAGCGTTTATCGCGCTTTTTGAATGTGTTTGAGCAAGCATTTTACCGCCATGATTTAACCTGGGTAATGCGGCAGGCATCCAGAAACTTAGTGGGTGAATTTGCTTTGATGGCCTGCTCCACCACTGAAAAACGGATGGGCGTTTTTTCCTTAACCCAGGCGTTCTCCATCGGCCACAATCGCAGCACAGGTGAGATTTTCGGCAGCGCCGAGCCGCAAGGTGTGACTTCATCACTACACAGCGGCGATGCTGACGATGATGCTTTACAAATCAATCTGCAAGACGGCCAGTATGCAACGATTGATTTCGCTGCTAAACCGGGCGTTGATCCGATAGCCATTTATGACCGGGTTCGGGAAGCCGATGATTTCTCCAAACCGGCTTTAATCGCTGAAGGTTGTGCGATTGATGATCTTCAATCGGAGTGGTTTCCGGTTAATCATAATCCGAAAATCGATAAAACGACTCGTCAGGATTTACCCGGTGAAGAAATCAATCGCGACTTGAAAGATATTCCGTATATTTTGAAGCGGGTAGTTGATTCCTTTAAACCTGGTGGCGAAAACCAGCAAACGATGAACCATTTTAGCCGTTTATTGTTTGATAATTTAGCGGATGCAGGACGTAACCCCAAAAAGTATGATTTGGTGCTTTATGGCGTGGATTTTAACCAGGATCTTATTAACGAATTTAGTTTGGCTTTGGTGTCGGTTTTGCCGGATTTGAAGGTGAGGGCGGAAAATTCCGGTAATGTGTTGAAAGAGATGAAACGCACTCAGCGTGAAGGAATCGGCGGTTATGGACCCAAAACCATTTTTCTGGGGGTGAGTAATTCAGCGCAGACCCAATCCACCTTGGCGGTGACCCGGAAGGCGGTTGAAATGGTCGGCGGCGAACGTTCTTTCGTATTGTCGCAAAGCTTCCTAAACTCAATGACTCAAGCCGTTAATCAGGGCTATCATCCTGAAGACCCGGTTTTGCCTAATACCTTTATCAACCTGAGCCATTTTTCGCCTGACGGCAGTTGCGGCAGACGACGTTCGGAAGCGGCGACGATTGTGCCGGTCGCCACCCAGGCGGTGTTAACCGAAATTTTAATACACTTATTAAATAATGCTTTGTTGCAAAGACCGGCGCTTTGTCATCAAGATGGCGAAGCCAAACATTTTGAAATCCGCCATGATATACAAATGGCGGATGTGTTGGCTTTTAGGGAGTTTCAAACGGCGGTTTACGATGTGGAAATCGCCAATCGAGTGGGTTTTAATGCGGCAGGGGAGACTATTAATTCCCCTGATACCGAGACTGTTGAGAAAGAAGCACAGGCGCGCGCTGAAAATCAAATCGAATTTATTCGCTCATACGCCTTATTCGCCAGTTATATTGTGATAGCCACTTTATTCGGCATTCCTGTTTTTCATTTATTAACCGTTCCCATCCAGAATGTCGTCGGTATCAGTTTTTTCGCATCTATATTGGATGCGGCGTTATTTTTATGTGCTTTATGGCTGATTCATATGGGCCTGCGCTATGGGCAAGGGCGGCCGGTTTTAGAACGCATCGGCGCAAGGGCGGAGTTATATATAGATCGAAAATACATTGCCCGAATGGTGGAGCGTTACAACGCCACTTTATTTTCCAATGCGCCGGCTTTTTTAACGCCTTATTTTTATTGGGCGGATACCGTGCAGGACGCTTTGCATCGTTTCGGCATTCGCGCCCATCGCGGTGTGGTTACCATTCACCGCACTCCGGATGAGCGAATGGGGATAGAAGAGGCCAACAATGCGGCGGAAGAAAACATGGTCTTTGCCCAGATCGGCGGTATTCGCTTTAATTGCGGGCAGCCGCAATCGCGCGATAAAGTCAGGGAAAATTCTCATTTCATGAATCGCTGTGAACAAGACGTTCAAGCCCGCCCTTATCAATCGGTGTTGACCGACAGTTTAGAAGCGTTAAGACAAAAATATGATCAGAAACTATCGCCCGAGACTTTGCGGTTGATTAATAGGCGTTTAATCGATTTGTCGGACGGCATCATTTTTGAATTTGTAGTCGGCGCTCAACGCCGGGATATTATTAATCAAGCGTTGTGGAAAATGATTGACTGGGCGCCCGGCGCAGAGGCGGTTTATCGGTTGGTCGCTTATTACGGCGTCGATATGAAAAATGTTATCGGTGATGCCGATACCGCCAATCAGGCGCAAATTCAATCCACTAAACACCCGGTTTCGCCGATGGACATCAATATCGACACCTTAGCGCCCAGGCCGACTATCGATGCGCTGATCAGTCAGGAGAAAATTGAAGAAGATCAGTCTTTTGCGGTATTGGTGTTTTTTGAACACTGTCTATGCATTAATTTAAACGAACATTCTTTTGCTCATCAGGGGGTTAACGCCGCTGCTGAAATATTGTTGTTTCCAGGCGTAGGCGTAGATCAAGGGAAATTGGTCAGCGCGCATGAGGGCGAAGCGAAAGAACGCTTTGTCGCAGAAATATCACGGTCGAACGGCAAGGATATGTTGAGCGTCAACAACCTGAACAGTCCTTTTCAGATCACAATTCCTTTATCCAGTCTCCATTCCGATCAGCTTTACCATTTGCTTTATCGTTTGGAAATGGATTCGCAGAGTCATTTGTCGGTGGCTGCGTAATTTGGGGTGAATCAGCATGATTTTAACGATTTTTACAGTATTGGCGTTCAGCGTTTTATTGATTGTTTTTTATTATAAAAGTAAAACCAAGCAAGAATTATTTATCAGCAATTTCATTTATTACGCTTTGCTGTTTATTTCAGCAATGGTGTTGATGTCGCAATTCGCCGGTTCCGATTGGCCGGCTACCATACAAGTCAGCGCTTTTGTTTTTATTATGGTGTTTTGGCAATGGCAGACCTTGAAATCCTCGTTTTGGGGAGTGGTGTTTTTTCAAGCCTGCTTTATGGCGCATCTTTTTATCGGCGGTTATTTATACAGCGCGACTCAGATTCCCTATGTCGATGAGCCTTTTCGGGAAATCTCCAATAACCAGCCGCATGAACTAGAGCCGGGCAATTTTCCTCATCATTGGGTCACCGGGCTGCCGCGTGAATCGTACAATTCTGAACTTGATTATGCGGCTGTTGATGCGTCCCATAACGATGTTAGTACGCAGCTTAATGAGGCGACGCAGCAGCAGTCTCACGCGGATTGGGCGGCAGCCTTGCGCTGGGAAAAATTAGCGCCGTTAATGAGAAAGGATTCGCAAATCAGAACCGTATTGCAAAATTTAAAAGAGGCTCAGCAACGTGAGCTATCGGATATGTTAGCGCGGTTGAATGCCGATTCGGTTGCCAGCACGCGCATGCGGCGCAAGGCTTTAAGTCGGCGTCAAATCCAAAACTTGTTGAATGAACGGGCGATTTCGCAAAGCTATTTTCGCACCATTAATGAAACCTGGCGCTTGTTGGATGTGGATGAGCGCAACTTTAGACAACGTCAATACGAAGATCGTTTTCATGTCTTGCTGGAGTTGATGGAGGATGAAAAAATCGATGAAAGTCACCGGGTTGAATTCATTGATTTTATGGTGGCGCATTTTGCCGGCGATGTGCGTTTAATTAAGCCCTTGATTAGCCTTTACGATCATCTGGATGAGGCCTATCCCCGCCAAAAACGGCAAAACAAGGCCTTTCTGGATCTTTATGTGGCGCGCTGTAAGGCTTTATTAAACGGTTTCGCCCGTATCGGCGAGCCGGTGATGCAACCTTTATTGGATTATCGGCGGCGGACGGTTTCGGAAATTCATTATTCCCAAGCCCGGCTGGATAAGTTTATTGAACAACAATTCGGGGTTAAGCCGCCGGTTTTGTATCAACCCGCCGAGCCGCAATCAATTGCGGATTTCCTAAATCGCCGCAAATACCCGATTGCGGAAAAATTAACCGGCGCTTCATTTAAGCAAGATTATATTCGCCGCAATCTGATGCAGATGATGATCAAGAATATTCCGCCCAAATTTGATCAGCCGGTGATGAACGCTTCTGAACAACTGTTTCAACAAATCAAAAGTCATTTCGAGCGGGCCGGTTTTGATGATGCGGTGGATTATTTATTAGTTGATGCTGATCCGGCGGTGCGGGGTAATTTGGCTTGGTATCTGGCGGAGCGTAAAGACCCTTATCTAGTCCCGTTAGTATTTGAATTGATGCGCGATCCGAATCCGGAAGTGCGCCGGATGGCGGCCATTGCGGCGGGTAATTTTGTGATTCGCGATACCCAAGGGGCGAGCGACCCTAAGTTTATTGAAATCGTCAAAATGTTGCAAAATTACCGCAGTAATTCCGATGCCTTTGGACGGGCGTGGGCCTTATTCTCATTATCCAATATCGCTGATCAGCAAAAAGCGCTTTATATCGTAGATTTAATTTTAAATGACGGCGAAGGTTATCATTCCGGTTTAGGCGCTGCGGCGCCAACCTGGCGCAGCGAGGAAGAGCGGCATGTTGTTCACAGTTTAATCGAAACCTTGTCTAAAACACCGGAAGAATTGCTGGTGAAAACGTATGCGCTGAATACCTTGATTGCTTTGAACTCGCCGGAATCCTTGGGTATTTTGCTGCAATATTTACATCATATTTATGATAAACATCATACGCGTCCGAGTATGTGGCGCTATTTCATGCCGCATATGACGTTGCCGCAAGAGGCTGAGAACGTAGAGGACGTGGTGGTGTATTTTGCAAAAGTAAATGAAGGCAGTTCTCAAGAGACGCATACCCGGCATTTGAAAGCGATTAATGAGTTTTTGCGTAAAGCTTATGAGGCGGATAGAAGCGGTGAGTATTTTCAAATATTACGGTTTTTAAAAGTCTATAACCCTTCGGATTATGAATCTTATTTGCTGGAAAACGATGAACAAATTCGTATTATGCGGATATGGGAATATTTAACCGCCACCCATTTGTTTTGGATTTTGGCATGGCCTTTTTGCCTGGTCGGCATGTTGATTATTATTTATATTGTTTTTCCGTTTTTGAATCTATCTGCGCCGAAACGCGCCCAGAAACCGAATGACAGGTCGAACCCGGCGGCGGATTTCCGTAAACAAAAAATGACCCCCGCTTCGACCATCGTGCCGGTTAAAATAGTGAATAAGAAATAGGGGGGATGATGTTGTTTATCACGGCTTTAAAAACGCGGGTGAAGCTATTATTCATCGTTTTGTTCGGCTTGTTGTTGAACGCATGTACGCTTATCGGTCCGGATTTTGAGAAACCGGAACTCGGGTTGGATGAACAATGGTTAGCGGATTACCGGGAGACTTTTAAAAGCGGTGATGCGACAAAGTGGTGGGAAGTATTTAATGACCCTGTGTTAAACCAACTGATCAATTTAGCGCATCAACAAAACCTGGATCTGCAAACGGTGGCGATTCGCATCTTGGAGGCCAGGGCGCAATTAGGCATCGCCAGAGGCAGTTTGTTTCCGCAAAGCCAAACCTTGGAAACTGGCTTGGCTTTTCATAAACTCAGCGAGCGTTCTCCTAATTTCGATCCATCGTTTGATGATCCCGATTTTGTCGCTTTTGATATGGGTTTCGACGCCCTCTGGGAATTGGATGTGTGGGGGCGTTTTCGCCGCGGCATAGAATCAGCCAACGCCAAATTAGCGGTTTCGGCAGCGGAATATGACGATATGCTGGTCAGTTTAACCGCCGAGGTCGCGGTCAGCTATGTGCAAATCTGTGCTTTTAAGCAACGTTTGCAAGTGGCGCTTGAAAATGCGCAGATTCAAAAGGACAGTGTCAGGATTACCGAAGTCAGGGTGCGGGAAGGCATCAGCACTGAACTGGATATGCAACAGGCGCGGGCTTTGTTGCATAGCACGCTGGCCTTGATTACTCGTTTGCAAACCGGGTTGCGCCACGCTAAAAACGGCTTGGCGGTATTATTAGGCCGGTTTCCAGGGCAGATTGATCGTTTCTTGGATGATCAAATGACGATTCCGCAGGCTTCAAAAGCGATTGTATTGGATATACCTGTGAATATGTTAAGACGCCGCCCGGATGTGCGTAAAGCCGAATATAACGCCGCTGCGCAAAGCGCTTTGATCGGGGTGGCGAAGGCGGATTTACTGCCGCGTTTCACCTTGCGCGGCGCTTTGGGGTTGAATTCCAGCAGTTCCGGCGCGATTGATATATTCGATGTGTTCGATATGAAAAGTCTGGCGGCGACTATCGGGCCGACGGTGAGTTGGCCGATTTTAAATTACGGGCGTTTGAAAAATAATGTTCGCGTTCAAGACGCCCGTTTTGAGCAGGCGTTTATGCAATACCGGCAAACTGTGTTGACCGCCGTGCGCGAAGTGGAGGACGCCATGATTGCTTTCGTTAATAGCGGTCGCCGGGTTGAGCATCTACAACGCGGAGTTCAGGCTTCCGGGCGTTCTGTGGATTTAGCGCTGGCTCAATACCGAAGCGGTTTGGAAGATTACACCCGGGTATTGGATTCGCAGCAGTTTTTAGTTCAGCAACAAGATGCTTTAATTTCCGGACAAGGCGATTATGTGAAAAATATTATCGCCGTTTATAAGGCCTTGGGCGGCGGTTGGGAAATTCGTGAAAATCAAAATATCTTTCCGCAAAAGGCCTTGCAACGAATGCAGCAACGGGTGGATTGGGAGGACTTTGTTAATGACGAGGGTTCATGAGGGTTGCTGTTGATTTTTTTGTAGGATGGGCAAAGCGCAGCGCCTCCGTCCTACGTCTGTTTCAATTGTTCATTGGTAGAGGCGTTCATGGCGTGTTGAGGTTTAAATAAGGTAACTTGCGCTCGCCCGGATTTCTTGGCGGCATACATGGCGGAGTCGGCCTCTCTGATCAAGGCTTCTATATTGCTATCTTGGGGGCGGATAATACGCACCCCGATGCTGGCGCCAACTGAAAGTGAATCATGATTGAATGTAACCGGATGGGATATTTTCTCGCGTAGTTTTTCGGCAACGATTAAGGCGGATTCCTGCGCTTTGAGTTCATCATGGGCGATGTGATTCAGCAACACGATAAACTCATCGCCGCCCAGTCTGGCGGCAATATCAATTTGTCTTAAAACGCTTTCCAAGGTTTTGGCGACATCTTTTAAAATGACATCGCCCGCTTCATGACCATGTTCATCATTAACAGGTTTAAAACCGTCCAGGTCGATTAGCATTAATACGCCGTAGGTTTTGTCCCTCACACAATAACTGATGGATTTATCCAGATGTTCTTCAAGTAAACGGCGGTTTGCTAAACCGGTGAGCGGGTCGTGTAAAGCTAAATATCTGACCGATTCCTCAGCAATATCACGGTCTTTGATGAAGGGTAAAATGACCCAGAAGTATATAAACGGCGCAGAAAATACCGATAGTAGGCCAGCGTCCAAAAAGGCTTCCGAGATGGGATCTAGTTCGAGTTGTAAGGTCGCAAACAACAGCATAATGGCGAATTCAACCAAAGAAATAACAATGATAATGCGGATCACAATGGTAATTACGGTGATATGGTGGCTGTCTTTATCTCTGAACATAAGGGCTACTCTATTATTATTGTTATCCGACTATTTGTTTAGCGCCGAATTGATTGGTATTGATTAAAAAGCGTTCAAAGTCCGGTAATTCGAGAGGTTTGGCGAAATAATAGCCTTGAAAGAAGTTACAGTTTTTGGCTTTTAAAAATTGTAGTTGCTCTTGAGTTTCCACGCCTTCGGCAATGGTGTTGAGCTGCATATTTTTAGCCATGACGATGATGGTTTCGACAATGGCGGCGTTTTTGGGATTGTTTAAGCATTCGCGGACAAACGATTGATCGATTTTCAAGGTATCGATGGTGAATTCATTGAGATAGGCCAGGCTGGAGTAACCGGTGCCGAAATCGTCGATGGAAATGCGGATGCCCATATGGTGCAATTGCATGATCATGGCCTTGATGATTTGGGTGTTTTGCATCAGGCAGCTTTCCGTCAGCTCCAACTCCAAACGGTTGAGATTTTTCAAGCCGCTGGCAAAGACGATTTTATCTAATTCGGCAATAAAATTTTCATGATTGAATTGTTTAGGGGAAATATTGACGGCCAGATAATGAAATGAATCATCGCTCATCAAACTGCGGCTTTCCCAGTCTTTTAAATTGGCGCAGGCGGTTTCCAAAACCCAGTTGCCGATATCGAAAATAATGCCGCTTTCTTCGGCGATGGGGATGAATTCAGCCGGTGAAATCCAGCCGCGATCTTCCCGATGCCAGCGGATTAAGCATTCAGCGCCGATAATTAAGCCGCGATGATCCATTTGCGGTTGGAAAAAAAGACTGAACTCATCGTTGTTCAGCGCTTTTTGTAAAGCGTTTTCTATATTGAAGCGTTTGATTTCCTGGTCCAACATGGACGGTTCGAAAAAAGTGTAATTTTTTCCGCCGTTGGCTTTGGATTTTTGCATGGAAAGATTGGCGAATTTGACTAATTCCGAAGATTGATGGGTTTGATCCGGATACAGGCTGATGCCGATGCTGCAACTTATTAATAGTTCGGTATTGCCTATTTCAATCGGTTCCGCTAAGGTTGCCAGGATTTTTTCCGCCGCTGTTTTGGCGGCGGATTCGGCCTCTTGATAATTTGGACTCAAATTGGATAATAACAGGATAAATTCGTCGCCATTCAAGCGGGCGATGGTATTGCCCGGTTCGGTCAAGGATTTTAGTTTATAGGCGACTTGATTCAGCAAGTGATCGCCGGATCGTTGGCCTAAGCTGTCATTAATGCGTTTAAAGCGATCCAGATCAATCAGTAAAGTCGCCAGGTGATTGTGGTTTTGTTGCGATTGCTGTATCGCCAGATCCAGGTGATCAAAAAACAAAGTACGGTTAGCGATGCCGGTCAGCTCATCAAAATAAGCTAAATGCTGGATGTATTGTTCTTGTTGTTTTTGTTTGCTGATGTCAACAAAAACGCCCATGAACAGCGTTTTGCTGAATTGGGTGATGCGCACGATGCTTAACCATTGAGGATAGACGTGGCCGTCAAAATGCTTGTTCCAAATTTCGCCTTGCCAATGGCCTTCGCTGAGCAAGGTAGCCCACAGCGAGGCGTAAAAGGATTTTTTGTGACGCCCGGATTGAAGGATGCTCATTTTCTTTTGTAATACATCTTTTTCCTGAAAGCCGGTGATTTTAGTAAAAGCCTTGTTAATGCGTAAGATGTGGGCGTTTTCATCGGTGATAACGATGCCCTCCAAGCTATTAGCGAAGTAGCTGGCGGCTAGAAACAATTCTTGTGAAGAGGTGACTCGTTCAATGAGTTGAGAAAATTTATCGCAAACCGCTTGAAAAAACGGTTGGATTTCATCAAGGCGATCACTTTCCAGACAGATCACGCCGATTTTTTCATCGGCGACCACCAGTTCCTGATAAAACAATTGCTGTTCATCAAGATAGGCGGTGATGGAAGCGCAATCGCCAAGCGGTAAAGTGTGTTGCCAGCTTTGTGAGTCATGACTGCTGTAAACTATCACACGACATTCATCATCTTGATGTTCATTCAATAAGACGGTGAGTCTGGAACGAGTGCTGTTGAATAAGCGGCTCTCCTGAATTCTTTGCATGGCTTTTTGTAAAATCGACTCCAGGTCATTGAAGTGCTCTTCGGCCAACTCGGCGAGTTTTAGATTCAGGGTTTGCAGATTGTGGTGTTGCTCATGTTCAATCAGCGCTCGCCCGGCTCTTAGCATATATCGCACATGGTGCGCCAGTAGCGGCCAATTGATGGGTTTAGTAATAAAATCGGTGGCTCCGGCTTGATAAGATTTGTTCACGGAATCAATATCATCCAGGCCGGTCATCATCAATATCGGCAGCATCTCCAAATCTTCTCGGGCGCGAATTTGATAGCAGGTTTCTATGCCGTCTATACCGGGCATATTAATATCCAGCAAGACGATATTAATAGGCTGCTCATTTAATATCTGTAAAGCCTCTTCGCCGGTTGCGCAACTGTGCAGAAAAAAATCGTTTTCGCGCTCCAAACATTCCCGCACCAGTATTTGGATGGCCGGGTCGTCATCGACGACGAGAACGTTGTTTTTCTGTTGTTTGATCACCTGGCTCTCCATTATTGCGGATCAGATAATTTTAGACGAAGTGCGGCGGAGGCCAACTGAAATTCATCAAAAATATGGCTGCTGAGGCGGGTTATTTCATCTGGACTAAGGTCTGCTGATTTAGTTTCCAGACTTTTACATAACGCCGATAATTTATGAGCGCCCAAATTGGCGCTGCTGGATTTAATGCTGTGGGCGATGGATTTGATTTGTTTTTTATCCTTGTCTTCTATAGCTTGTTCCAGTAGATTCAATTGTTCTGCGGAGTTGGTTAAAAAAATCGTAATGACTTGTTCCAGGATGTTTTCGCCGCCGGGACGTTGCAGCCGGGCAATTTTATCCAGCGCTTTATAATCCAAGGGGTAATCCATTGCCGAGCTTTCCATCACTGGCGTGAGGTTAGGTTCCGCCTGTTGTTTTTTGCCCGGCAACCAATAGGCGATCATGGTGTTTAATTCGCGTTCGCTGAACGGCTTGCTGAGATAGTCATCCATACCGGAGGCCAAGCAATGACCGCGCACCCCGGAGATGGCGTCGGCGGTTAAGGCGATAATCGGAGTTGGCGGCATATGATTGCTTTTTTCATAGCGGCGGATTTCTTCGGTGGCTCGGTAGCCGTCTTTTTTAGGCATTTGGCAGTCCATAAACAGCAGATCGAAACGTTGTTTTTGAAAGGCTTCGACCACTTCAAAGCCATCATTGCTGAGGGTGGTTTGACATTCTATGTTGCTCAGCATTTCTTTCACCAAAATGCGATTGACCGGGTTGTCTTCGGCCACTAGGATTTTGCAATCCGGGAAATGAAAGAGATTATCAACGGTTGTGTCTGAGTGGGTGAAAGCATGATTGTCGCCGACAGTAATGCACTGGAACAATTGATTAAGGGTGTAGGGTTGTTCCAAGAATAACGGGTGGTCGCTGGGTTTGCCGCCACAGCAATAAATCAGGCGAAAAGATTTTTTTTCTAGCTTGCGTTTAAGAGTTTCGTCGAACAGCTCGTTATGGATGGCTTTTTGGTCTAAAAATAATAGATTATTGTGATGCTCAGCGGCTTGCTCAACGATTTCAAATAAGTCTTCAATATGGTCAATAATTTGGGTGTCGATTTTCAGCGCATTCAACTGTCTACTCAGGATTTCGGTTTGCAAGGCGTTTTTTGACAAAATGGTCGCCGAGCAATCATCGTATGCAAGGAATTCCTGCGTTTGTTGGGCGTCTGTCTCGAGTTCGATAGTGAAAAAGAAACGGCTGCCGATATTGGGCGTACTTTCCAATTCCAGCTTTGAGTTCATTAACTGTAATAACTGGTTGGCAATCGTTAGGCCAAGTCCGGTGCCGCCGTATTTGCGGCTGCTGCTTTCATCCGCTTGCGAAAAGGCGGCGAAAATTTTATCTTGATCTGATTGTTCAATGCCGACGCCGCAGTCGGCGATTTCAAAATAAAGCCGACAATGGCCGTTAACGCTTTGTTGTTTGACAATAAATTTGATATGTCCGGAGTGAGTAAATTTAATTGCGTTGCCGATTAGATTGGTGATGATTTGGTTTAAGCGGGCTTCATCGCCTTTCACTTTATAATGGCAGTTCGGCATGATGTCGTAGAAAAACTGTAGATTTTTTTCTCTGGCCTGTGGGCTGAGCAATTGTACGATGTGATCCAAACTGTTTAATAAAGTAAACGGTTCGTGATGAAGTTGAAATTTACCCGCTTCAATTTTGGATAAATCCAGAATTTGATTAATCAGCACCAGCAGACTTTTTCCTGATTCCAGAGTTAAATCTAAATAGCGTTGCTGGCGTTTATTGGGCGATGTTTTACTGAGCAATTCGGTAAATCCCAGAATAGCGTTCATCGGGGTGCGGATTTCATGACTCATATTGGCCAGGAATTGTGATTTGGCGCGATTGGCGGCTTGCGCATCTTCCGCCAGTTTATTGGCGTGGACAATGGCCTTTTTTAATTGCCGGGTTCTGTTATCAATAACCGCTTCCTGATTTCGGTGTTGCCGTTCCACTTGTTGCCGATAGATTTGTAATTGTTTGATCATATTGTTGAAATCGGCTGCGAGTTCATTAATTTCATGACAGCTCTTGATTTCAATTTGTTGATCCAGTCGGCCTGCTGCGATTTGATGCGAAATTTTCGCCAGATTGGCGATGGGGCGGGTCACCTTGCGGGTGAAATAAAGGGTTAACGCCAAGCTGATAAAAATTAACGCTACCGCTAATATCAAAGCTCTTATGCTGGTGTTGATAATGGCCTGATAAAAGGCGTCCAGCGATAAGCCGTAAAAAATATGACCGATAATTTCCTGTTCCTGAGCTTTATCGCCTAAATCCCATAATACTGATTCGTCATGTTGAGTGGAGCCGTAAACCGGGAAATAAAAGTTCAAGGTCGGATACTTTCGGCTATTGAAAATCAATTCGCCGAGTTCCGGTTTGCGGCTGTCGTTTAATGTGGTCGGTAACTGTTGCTGTTGATCGCGAAATTGCTCGCTGAGCAGGATTTGTTTTTTCTCATCGAAAAAAATGACGAAATGTATTTGATCCATTTTCGCCATTTTTTCGGCTAATGCCTGTATTTCAGTAATGTTTTTGGTATACAAAGCCAATTCGGAATTCATCGCCAATAATTGGGCGATGAATTGGCCGTGGTTTTTCAGTCGATTATATTCAGTTTCCAGATTGTTGTATGTGCTCAACGTGGTGGAGGTAATAATGCTGAATAATATCAATGGAATGACAAAACCGTTGAATTTAGTGGTCAGCTTGACTGAGTGTCTGCCGTCAAAAAATTTCATAAGCGCTTTCCACGATGGAGGACGGCAGCTCAATTTTCATATGTCGAGCCGTTTTGCTATTGATTGAATAAAGTATTTTGCGCGGCGTTTCCAGGATTTTTATTTTTTTTTGACTGCTCAGTAATGGCTGTATTTTTTCGCCGCACTGTCTGCCCAGGTCTGCATAATCCCTTTCTAAAGCGTATAAAGCGCCGGCTTTCACCCACTGACTGGAATGCGCGACTAAGGGAATGCGATTACGAAATGAATACAGCAAAATGTGTTTAGCGGTTTGCGCGGTAAGAATGCTGCTGTTGGTAAAACTCCACAAGGCGCTGATGCTACGCGGGAGTTGAGTCAGTAGTTCAGGTAAATTGCGGTTATTATCCACCGCGACCAAATGAATGGGGAGCTTGAGCTTTTGCGCTAAGCTTTTGATTTCCGCTATATCATGATCATTTTTTTGCGGATGATAAAGCACGGCGACCGGGCCGCTGTCGCTGAAAACTTTTTTAAGCCATTGTAGTTGAGTGACTAATGGAAACTCCAGCATCAGCACAGCTGTATGTTCGACCTGGCTGGTTAATTGTTGATCCAGAATCATACAGGCGCATATCGGTACTTGGCTGTAATGTTTGGCGGCAAAGGTCGTAGCTTGTTTGCCTAAGGTTAAAATGACATCGGGAGGGGAATGCGTTGTTTCTTCATACAATGCATCTTCATCATTTCGATAGACAAGGATTTGTAGATTAAAGGGTTTGCTTTGGGTGGAAAAATATTCCTTCAAGCCCGAAATAACTTGTTGATAGGGCGGTTTTTGATAACTCATTAGCACTAAAACATGAGTGATCTCATTGCCGCCGGTAGAACAGGGCAGCCATAGTATTAAACTGAAAAAACAGTGGATCCATCTCATTATTGTCTGATGTTGATTCGATAGATTTTCTTATTGTAAATTCACAAAATTGCTACAGCCTTAATGTTAAAAAAATAAGAGACTAAAATTCATAATTAAACTTGAAGCGAAACTGTCGACCGTTTTGTTGTATGGTGTCGGAACTCAAATCAGTGGTGGATGGATCATGGTAAGTCCGATCCAATAAATTATATAAACTAGCCGATAATTCCAGTCCCGGCAATAAGTTTTGGCTAAATAAGGTGGCGTTAGCCATCAAGTAACCGGGAACGCTACCCAGTGTGGAATTTCTCCGGCTGGTATATTGCAATTCAATTGCGCCGAAAACTTTTTCTCGCCATAACGGCGCGATCAGATTGAACTTAGTGAGGTGAGCCGGAGAATTTAAGGGTTTTCGAGGATTGTGCTTTTCTTTAGCGTATTGATAGGCGTAACTGAAACGGGTGCGCCAGCCGCCGACCCATTGTCCGGTCAATTCCACTTCCACCCCGTAAATATCCATATCGGTCTGGTTTTGGTAAATATTCGGATTGTCCGGCAATCCTTCGCCGGTTAATTGAATAATGTCTTTGACTTCAAAGAAGTAGGGCGAAACGCTGGTGGTCATGTTCTGGTTGATTTTTTGTATCCATTCCAATTCATAGGTATAAATGTTTTCCGGTTGCAGTCCGCTACTTTGAATCCAGGTGTCGCTGAAGGTGTAGTTTTGTTCAAATGCGCTGGGCGCTCTGAAGGCCTGAGCGTAAATGAATTTTAAAGTGGTTGTATCCCAAGGTTGATAAATCAAGGCGGCGCGCGGATTAATGGTATCGCCGACGTGGCTGTAGTCGTCATAACGAAAGCCGGCGTTAATAATTAAATTGTCGAATATCTTGTATTCATCTTGTAGAAAAAGCCCGTAAGTCCAGCTTTCCTGCTGAGTATCGCCAAACACGGTTAACGGCGGCCCTTGGAAGCTACGCATTTCCTGATGGAAATTATCGCGATATTCGCCGCCGACGGTGATTAAATGATCGCCGATTTGTTTCGATAATTGCAGTTCGGTTCCCCACCAATGACCGTTAAAATCATCTTGATACAGTACTTTCGGTTCAAAAGCGTAATCGCCGTCAAAGCGGTAATAATCGTAATAAACTCTGGCCAATAGTGCTATATCATTGTCGAAACTGCGTTCGTACAAAATGTCAGCATAGGCGCGCTCATCTACAAAAACATTTCTTTCATCATCGATAATGGTGCCAATGATTGGGTTAGAAAGGTCTTTGCCGCGTTGTACGAAACCGCCGCTGATCGTTAAGTCTTGATAGGAGAATTTAACGAAAGCGCGTTCACTGTCTTCGCCGTCTTTTTCGCTAGCAATGCCTAAGCCGGGGATTTCCACATGGGATTTGCCGCCGCTGTTTTGATAACTGATGGAGGTGTACAATTCAGCGCCGTTGGCGAATTTATCGCCGTAACTGACTTTACCTTTGTATGATCGATAAGAACCCGCTTCACCGGTTATACCTGCGGTTTGCATATCGCGGCCTTGTTTAGTGATGACGTTGATGACGCCGAAAAAAGCGTTACTGCCGTATAGCGATGAGGAAGGTCCCCTGACCAATTCGACCCGTTTGATGTCATCAATATCAACAATAAATTCCGTGCCGATGGCGTTGTAATCGACCAGGTTGTCGTTAATTCGATGGCCGTCGACCAGAATCAATATGCGATAGTTGTAATCGCCCGGGCGGTTGAAACCACGAATGCCAAGGCGGTGATACACCCGGTCGTAACTGGTATACATGCCTTTCATACTGGATAGGACTTCCGCTAGCGTTCGGTAACCGTATTTTTTAATTTCATCAGCGCTTACAATGCTGACCGAGGCGGGCGCATTAGTAACTGGCTGGTCATGCTTGGAGGCGCTGTAAACAAATGAAATTTCTTCGAATAAAGCGCTTTCATCCGTCAATAAAGCCAATTGTTCTTCGGCGTTGAGGGAAGAAATAATGGAAACAGCAGGTAATACCGCTATTAGAAAATAATTTTTCATTTTACCTAACCAGAAAGAAATTTGGTTTTATAGGGCGAAGTATAAATAAAACCGAAAGTGTTCAGATTAACCTTGTGTCAGCTTATGCTGACAATTTAGCTCTGAGTCTAGTACAAATTGAATATTTTTGTTGCTGGATGTTGAAAAAAGAAAGGTTGTAGGGGAGGGCAAAAATGCAGCAAACCGTCGTAGAGTACTGCTCGGTAATAAAAGTGGCGTCATTTTGTCGTATGTCTATAATATTACCCAACGGTAATTATTTTTCAAAGTTGACATGAACGATATCGAAAAAATACCTTACGGTAAGATTAACAGCGTAGCTGATATGGGGACGTTAGTTCGACAGCATCGTAAGTCTCGACAAGTGCGCATCAAAGACTTATCCGATATGGCAATGATCAGCGCTCGATTGATTGGTGAGTTTGAGCGGGGAAAAGCAACTTGCCAAATTGGCAAGGTGCTGCAGATTCTTAAGTTCTTAGGGCTTGAAATACGGATTGTTCCGCGGGGAGCGCCATGATTGAAGACGAGCTGAACGTCTGGTGCGATGATCAAATAGTCGGTTATTTATGGCGTAATGAAGTCGGTGTGATGTCCTTTCGATATGATGATGATTGGAATCGGTTTCCGCTGTCGATCAGCCTCCCCATAGATAAAAAACCTGAGCGGCTGATAGCCCACCGTTTTTTTGCCAATTTATTACCTGAAGGTTTTGCAAGAGAACGCTTATGTCGACGTTTACGATGCCCGGATGCCGACTTTGATTTACTGCGTGAAATTGGCGCAGAGTGTGCGGGGGCAATTTCCATTTTGCCAGTCGAGAAAGCGCCTGATCTACAGCACGCTTACCGGAAAATTGAGGAGGCCGAATTAGTAAAATTGATTGAAACGCGCGGCGCTTCAATAACGGTCGAAAATAAGCCTCGTTTGTCGCTAGCCGGTGCGCAAGATAAGATAACCGTTCATGTTGACAATGACCTTATTTATTTGCCTGTTCAGCAGACGCCTTCCACGCACATTCTGAAATTTGAAGTCAGCGATTTTAAAAATGTGCCATTGTATGAGGTTTTTACTACGAGCTTAGCGCAAGCTGTCGGCCTGAATACCATTGATATTGAGCTTAGGGTTTTAGCTTCAAAGAGTTACACGCTCTCCAAACGATATGATAGGCGGATAAAAGAGGGTGAGGTGATGCGAATACATCAAGAGGATTTTTGTCAGGCTTTAGGCTTCAAGGAAAAATATCAACGCGGCGATGAGCCGAATTTCGCACAATGCTATCACTTGATCATTGAGCATTCTGCTAATCCGCTGGAAGATGCGGAACAGCTTTTAAAGTGGCAATTATTTAATGTGATCGTCGGCAATTCCGATGCGCATATCAAAAATCTGTCTTTCCTTTATGATAATAATCAAACTCGATTAGCGCCATTCTATGATTTAGTGAGCACTCGCGCCATTGAACACTTGGATATGACATTGGCGCTATCTGTCGGGAGTCAGAACAAACCCAATCAAATTACCGAAAAAAGTCTTATTGAAATGGCTAATCAATGTCGAATACGGCCAAGGCGACTGTTTGATATTTTGAATCAACTGATAACGGCGGTTGAAAAACAATATCAGCCAACACGGTCAGCGATTGAGCGGCAGTATGGCGCACAACCTGCCTTGCAGCGAGTAGAGCGAATTATCGAGAAACAAATTAAGTTATTAGGGAAATTCTAGTTTTTCGTCGTAGATAGGGTCAACAATAAATTTGATAAAGCCCTTCCAGCACTAAAGAATTAGGGCTGATTGTGCCGAGGAGGTTGTCATCCTTGTCGATTACCGGGGCTCGCACCAGATTATAGGTGTCGAAAAGTCTGGAACAAAGTCGGATGTCCATTTCCGGGTTTACCTTGACGACCGGGCAGGTCATGATTTCATAAACATTAACCCGGTCCGGGGAACGGTCTTTGGAGAGTACGTCGCGGGCGATGTCGGTGGAGGTGATGATGCCGTATTCGTCGTCTTCATGTCTTTTTTTGACGATTAATACCGATGTTTTGTTGTTTTTCATGCTCATTAAGGCTTCGCGTATGGTCGCCGCGCCGTCAATTACGGTATAGCCTGCTTTCATCACATCCTTAACGCGAACAACTTTGTTTTTAGCGCTCATACTTCATCCTCCAATTCATTAGTCAGTTCATCTACCTGGTGCATCAGGCCGATAGCGTCTTCTACATCCACTTGAAAGGCGATGCCGGTGCCGGGCTTGCTGTCGAATTCGCCGGCTTTGGCGATTTTTTCAAGTATGCTACGGCTTAAGTGTTCTTCAACCAGGAATAAGGCGACATCGCGCTGGGTTTCCAGAGTCAAGCCGAAAAAAGTTTTGGATTGATTGATGCCTTCGCCGCGGGCGCTGGTGATGACGGTGGCGCCTTTAGCGCCATACTCGCGCGCGGTATCCAGCACCAGATCGGTTTTAGAATCTTCTACAAATGCAATAAGTAGCTTGAAATGCATTGTTTACCTCAGTGTCGATTGTTGTGTTTGCTGCGCCATTCAGAGATTTGCGCATAGCCTAATACGGCGATAATAGGGAACAGGCTGGCGAAAGCGATGAGTCCGAAGCCGTCCAATAAGGGGTTGCGGCCGGGTACGGTTGAAGCCAACCCCAAACCCAGCGCGGTAACCAATGGTACGGTGACGGTCGACGTGGTAACGCCGCCGGAATCATATGCCAACCCGATAATCAATTTTGGCGCAAAAGCAGTTTGAATAATGACGATTATATATCCGGCGATAATGTAATAATAGAGTTCGGTGCCGCTGACGATGCGGTAAGCGCCCAGCGCGATGCCGAAAGCAACGCCGATTGAAACGGAAATGCGCAGTCCCCAGGCGTTGATGGCGCCGCCGGAAATGGTTTCGGCTTTGATGGCGACAGCCAATAACGAAGGTTCAGCCAGAGTGGTGGCGAATCCGATGCAGGCGGCGAATAGATAGACCCAGGCGTAATCTTGCCAATGCACGTTAGCGGCTTCGCTAATGCCTAAAAATTCCGGCGCGGTTAATTGTTTAGCCATTAAATCGCCGAGCGGAAATAAGGCGAGTTGCAAGCCTTCCAAAAAAAAAGCAATGCCGAATAACACATAAACAAAGCCGAGAGAGGTTCTGATCGGATTGGGTAAGGGTTTGCGAATAACCAATAGCTGGAAGCCGATAATGATGACGACGATCGGTAATATATCTTTAGCGGTCGCCAAGACAGTGTGTAAAAACAATTCCAGCCAATCCATTAAGGCGTTCATTGCAGCATTCCATAGATCATCACGAAAATCATCGGCGTCAGCGATGCGAAAGCAATTAAGCCGAAGCCGTCTACCATCGGGTTGCGGCCTTTAATGGAGTTTGCCAAACCCACGCCCAAAGCCGTTACCAGCGGGACGGTAATGGTGGAGGTGGTGACGCCGCCGGAATCATAGGCGATGCCGATTATTTCTGCGGGAGCGAAAGGGGTGATGGCTAATACGCAACAATAACCGCTAATAATTAAATAATGTAGCGGCCAGCCTTTTAAGATGCGCAGTACGCCCATGACGATGGCGAAACCCACTGATGCGGCGACGGTAATGCGCAGACCCAGCGCATAGTTCTGTTTAGCGGTTTGACCGGCTTCTATAATGGCGGCTTTACCGGCGATGTCGGCCGCCTCGTCGGCGACGGCAATCAATGCCGGCTCTGCGATGGTGGTGCCGAACCCCAGACAAAAGGCGAACGCCATCAACCAGAATAGACTGCCTTTGCGGGCAAAAGCCTGAGCCATAGCTTCGCCGATAGGAAATAAGCCCAGTTCCAAGCCTTGAACAAATAGCGTTAAACCCAGGATAACAAATAAACTGCCGATTATCAGATTGAGTAAATCCGGGATAGGTTGTTTGATCACCCATAATTGGAAAATAATGACCACTATTAATATGGGTGCCAGGTCGGTAGTGCTGCGGTATATTTGTTTGATAAATGGATTATTGAATAACCACATGAAAGATCCGGGTTGCAAAATGCATAGGTTTAAAGTCTAGCATATTTCCAATGAATTCTATTGTCGATTGTTTGATTTTTCCTTAGCGGAAGATTTAAGGATAATCATTGACATAAAGTTGTTCCGAAGTAAAATGGTGGGTTTATTTGATTTTCTGATTTAGAAAACCGCAATCGTGGCCGTGCGAAGTATATAGCGCCGCAACAATAATATAGAGTAGGAAAAACTGATGAGTCACACATTGTTTGAAGCCAATAGCCAGCGTGTTCAGCGTTGTGAATTAGCTGTTCCGGGTTCTAATCCGGGCATGTTTGAAAAAGCATTAAAAAGTGGTGTGGATTATATTTTTCTAGATCTGGAAGATGCCGTCGCGCCGGATGATAAATTACAAGCGCGAAAAAATGTCATCGAAGCGATTAACGATTTGGACTGGGCGGGGCACGGCATTACCGTTTCAGTGCGCATCAATGGATTGGATACTCAATATATGGTGCGCGATGTCGTCGATTTAATGGAGCAATGCGGAGAAAAGCTGAATACCATTTTAATTCCGAAAGTCGGCGTTTTTGCCGATGTCTATATGGTTGAAGCCATGGTGAGCCAGTTAGAAGTGCAGCAAGGATTGAAAAATCGCGTCGGCATCGAGTGTTTGATTGAAACGGCGCTAGGCATGGCTAATGTGGAAGATATCGCCAAACAAGGGGCGCTGGGCGGACGTCTTGAAGCTTTGCATTTCGGGGTGGCTGATTATGCCGCCAGTAACCGGGCGCGCACTGTCAATATCGGCGGTTTGAATCCGGATTATCCGGGCGATCAATGGCATGCCGCGATCAGCCGGATGACCGTTGCTTGTCGAGCTTATGGCTTGCGGCCTATTGACGGCCCGTTCGGCGATATTCAAGACCCGGAAGGTTTTAAAGATGCGGCTAAGCGGGCGGCGGCTTTAGGTTGTGAAGGGAAGTGGGCGATTCATCCTTCGCAAATCGCTTTGGCGAATGAAGTCTTTACCCCGCCTGCTGAAGAGATTGAAAAAGCCAAAAGGATTTTACAAGCGTTGAAAGATGCCGCCGCCCAGGGTAAAGGCGCAGCGGCGTTGGATGGTCGATTAATTGACGCGGCTTCCGAAAAAATGGCGAATAATGTGGTGAAGACGGCTGAGGCGATTGCTGCTAAGGCTTAAAGTTTATGAGTGAAAAGGTCGCTTTATGCGGCCTTTTCATTGTTTACAGGGGGTGCTTAACCCTGACCGGCAAGATTTTTTATCGAATACAGAGGATGCTATGGATATTCATGAATATCAGGCAAAACAATTATTAACAGAATATGGAATTCGTATCTCCGAGGGCGGTTTGGCTTATAGCCCTGAGGATGCGGTGCAAAGAGCGAGAGATATAGGCGGCGATGTTTGGGCGGTAAAGGCGCAGATTCATTCCGGCGCGCGCGGCAAGGCGGGCGGCATCAAAATTTGTCAATCGTATGAAGAAGTCAGCGCAGCGGCGGAAGAGTTATTGGGTAAGAAACTGGTGACTCACCAAACAGGCCCGGCGGGTAAAACCTGTTTACGATTATATATAGAAGCGGGCACCAAAATTGCCAAAGAACTGTATTTTAGTTTGTTGGTGGATCGTGAGCATGAACGTATTGTGATGGTAGGCTCCGCTGAAGGCGGGATGGATATTGAAGATCTGGCGGCTAATCATCCGGATAAAATCACCAAAATTTATATTGAACCAGCCGTCGGCTTAAGAGATTTTCAGGCGCGTAAAATGGCGTTTGCTTTAGGTTTGGAAACCAGCCAAATCAGTCCGGCGGTAAAATTAATCAAAGGTTGTTATCGGGCGATGCGAGATCTGGATGCCAATATGATCGAAATCAATCCATTGGTTGTGACCACCAGCGGCAAATTGACTGTGTTGGATGCGAAAATGGGCTTTGATGATAATGCTTTGTTCAGGCAGCAAAAGATTTCCGAGTTGCGCGATAAAACCCAGGAAGATCCGCGTGAGATGGCGGCGGCTGATCGTGGCTTAAGTTATGTCGGTCTGGACGGCGATATCGGTTGTATGATTAACGGCGCCGGTTTGGCGATGGCGACCATGGATATGATTAAACTGGCGGGCGGCGAACCGGCTAACTTTTTAGACGTGGGCGGCGGCGCATCTCCTGAACGGACTGAAAAAGCCTTTCGCATGGTTTTGCAGGATGATAATGTGAAATCGATGTTGGTGAATATCTTCGCCGGTATTAACCGTTGCGACTGGATTGCCGAAGGCGTTGTTCACGCCGTGCAGAAATTGGATATGAAAGTTCCCCTGGTGGTGCGATTGTCCGGCACCAATGTGGAAGAAGGGCGCAAAATTATCGCTGCTAGCGGATTGCCGATTATTACTGCGGATACATTGGCGGAAGCGGCGGAAAAAGCGGTTGCCGCGCGTAATGAAATTGTCGCTAAAGAGCAAGGCTAAGGGGAGAAGAAATGGCCATTTTGATTGATGAAAATACGCGTATGATCGTGCAAGGGTTTACCGGTAAAATCGGCACCTTTCATGCAGAAGATATGATTAAGTACGGCTCCAATGTCGTCGGCGGGGTGACGCCGGGCAAAGGCGGCCAAACCCATTTGAATAGACCGGTTTTCAATACCGTTAAACAAGCGGTTGAGCAGGCGGGCGCTGAAGCCAGTATTATTTTCGTGCCGCCGGCGTTTGCGGCTGATTCGATTATGGAAGCGGCCAGCGCAGGCATTAAATATTGCGTCGCTATTACTGACGGTATCCCAACTCAGGATATGATGACGGTTAAGAATTTTCTGCGCCGTTTGCCGGAAGATGAAAGAATGGTGTTAACCGGCCCTAATTGCGCCGGTACTATTAGTCCGGGGCGCTCTATGCTGGGCATTATGCCGGGGCATATTTATAAGCAAGGTGATGTCGGCATTGTCGGTCGTTCAGGTACTTTAGGCTATGAGGCGGCGGATCAACTAAGAGATCTGGGCATCGGTATTTCCACCTCCGTCGGGATCGGCGGCGATCCGATTAACGGCAGTTCGCATCGCGATATTCTGGAAAAATTCGAGCAAGATCCGGAAACTAAAGTCGTGGTGATGATCGGTGAAATCGGCGGCCCGCAAGAAGTGGAGGCCGGTATGTTTGCTAAGGAAAATATGTCTAAACCGGTAGTGGCTTATATTGCCGGGTTGACTGCGCCTAAAGGTCGTAGAATGGGGCATGCCGGGGCGATTATTTCCTCCTCGGGCGAATCAGCTGCTGAAAAAGTAGAAATGTTGGAGGAATTGGGGGTAACAATTGCGCCGACTCCTTCCGCGATGGGCGAGACGGTTGCTAAGGTGTTGGCGGGATTGTAATATTTCGGTAACGACTTAGTTTGTTTTAGTAATGTAATCTGTAGTAGATGGGCAAAGCTCAGGGGCGGTGCGCTCATCTACACAAGCTATGAATCCTCATTAATCTTGTCGGGTACGGAATTGTAGAGGGTGATTCCCATGCGATTGATATGGTCAATAAGGCGCGGATTTTTTAAGTCGTGGTAATTTTGTAAATCAACTGTAAAAGGGATATTCGAATCCGCCAAATCAAGTAAAACTTCTGCAATTAAATGGCGATCAACAGAACTGCCGAGTGTGACTAAGTCTATATCGCTGTGTTCGGTATAGGTTCCTTTGGCGCGTGAGCCGTAAAGAATGACTTGGCGAATAAGCGGATAGTGACTAAATATGTGCTTTAATTCGTCAAGTTGTGTTTCGGAAAGGCCTGTTTTTTTCATTGTTCGCTGATTTCTTCCAGCAGATCAAAATACCAATCATCCAGCATGGGTAAATAGCTTTCTGCAATGGATGCAATAACGGCTTCAAATTTTAAAAAATCGTAAGTGTGGCTCATTAAGTTTCTATCACCCATCATTTTTAGCCAGACTTCCGGTTGATGAATATATTTGCTGCGGAAGGCTTCCTTGATAACCATTTTAGGCGATATTTTATCCAGAATTAATCCGTCATATTCCATTTTGTCTTTGAGGACTTTCCACGCGAGTTCAAAAGTGTATTCGAATCTTTGGATAATGCCTTCTTTCTCCAATTGACTGAGTTGTTTCAAATCATTTTCCATTGCTTCGCGTAACAGCGCAAAGGCTCGACTAAAGTTGTTGAAACGTTGGATCCAACGTATATCTTGATTATTTTTCATGGTTTTCCGATTTGCTTGTTTTATGCAAATGAGGGGCAAGATTGATGCGGTTTAGAGACAAGCAAAAAATACCCGCCAGTAATCCGCCCAGGCTATCGGCAAGCCAGTCCAAAATATCGGCTGTTCTCCCCGGCACAAAGTATTGATGCCATTCATCCGAAAGACCATACAGGCAGCAAAAAATACTGGTGATAAAGAGGCGGGATTTTGCCGGTGGGTTTAAGTGGCCGCATGCTCGCCAGCCGAGTAAACCCATTATAAAATAAGCCCCCAAATGAAACAGTTTATCTTGCTGCGGAAATAGCAAAGGAGTAGAGATGGCGGGCTGTGAAGAAAGATAATAGATAAAGCTGCAATAAACGCATAAAGCTGTATAATCAAACAGTTTAATCATGGTCTTTAGTTAAATGGAAAATATTTTTTCTATTGCTGAAAAGTGTTTATATGAAACCGGCGGCGCTCAGATTTTGCCGTTAACACATCAAGCTAAACATGCCTTAAATGATGGTTATTTATCATTTCAGTCCAATGGCGCTATTAAGCCGATAGATAAGGTTGTTTTTCCTGAGAAACCCGAGTGGATGGCTCCTCATAAAATGCCGAAGCGAAGATTGAATAGCGATGTCGGCAGGGCGGCTTTTTTTCACGCTTTGGCGCATATTGAATGGGTCGCTATTTATTTAGCCTGGGACATCATTTACCGGTTTCGCGATTTGCCCGATCAATTCTACCATGACTGGTTAACGGTTGCGGATGAAGAAGCTTCGCATTTCGAATTGTTGCGACAACATCTATTGCCGATGGGCTGTGATTACGGTGATTTATCTGCGCATGGCGGATTGTGGGAGCATGCTGTCGACACCGCTGATGATCTGCTGGCGCGTTTGGCGATAGTGCCGCGTTATATGGAGGCGAGGGGCCTGGATGTCACTCCGGATATGATAAAAAAATTCGAAAAACTGGGCGATGCT
Source organism: Methylococcaceae bacterium (assembly GCA_006844585.1). Taxonomy (GTDB): domain Bacteria; phylum Pseudomonadota; class Gammaproteobacteria; order Methylococcales; family Methylomonadaceae; genus Methylomarinum. The sequence continues at coordinate 26,171 of SPJM01000343.1, forward strand.
GTTTCGGTCGATATTTTAAAGCGTATTCTTGAAGATGAGGTGGGTCATGTAGAAAGAGGCTCATATTGGTTTAAGTTTATTTGCAAGGAAAACGCATTTGATTTTGAGCAAAAATATCAACAATTGTTGATCGAATACTTCAAAGGTTTGCCTAAAGGCCCTTTTAACCGGGAAATGCGGCTTATTGCCGGGTTCTCTCAAAATGAAATAGATTGGTTGGAAAATAGAGTCAATGTCAAATAAAGCCGCTTTAAATTACTTGTTTCTGGCGATGGGTTATCGCATCTTTTTTGCTTTGGCGGGCTTATCGGCATTAATCCTGATTGCTTTATGGGCGTCAATCTATGATGGATCGCTGATTATGGATAATTATTTTCCGCCGCAGGTATGGCATGCCCATGAAATGTTAATGGGTTATTCAACCGCCGTGCTGGCAGGGTTTGTTTTTATCATCGCCAGGCGGTGGACGGGCGTTGAGATTTTGACTCAGGAAAAATTGCTGGCGGTGGCGGTTTTGTGGATATATGGTCGAATAGTTCCTTTTTATTCGGAACTGATACCTGACTTTATCATTGCCTTGATTGATTTTTCATTTTTACCGGTTTTGACTTACTTCATCAGTATGGCTTTATTGAAGTCAGGGAAAACCGAGCAATTGCCTTATACCTTGTTGTTATGGCTGATGGTGATCGGCAATGCTTTGGTGCATGCCGAGATATTAAACTTGCGGCCGGAAGGGAGCGCTTGGGTTGGCTTGAATATACTTATCGGCGTAATGGTCGTGATGATCTTAATGATGGTGGGGCGCTTTTTTCCGTTGTTTACCGAAAGAGGTTTGAAGGGGGTTATCGCGATTCGGAATCCATTCTTGGATTTATTGGGTTGGGTTTCCGCTGCGGCGGTTTTCGGCTTGATCATTTTTGGCGTTGATGGTTGGTTATTGGCGTTGACAGCTGTAACGAGCTTCTTGATCAATGCTTTCAGAGCTTTGGGTTGGTTTGATAGGCGGATTTTGTATGTGCCCTTATTATGGGTGCTTTATGTCGGTTACGCCTGGATTATGGCGGGTTTTGTGCTGTTGGCGTTTTCCGCTAATGCAATGATTTCTGCGTCGGTAGCCATGCATGCTTTTACAATAGGCGGCATCGGCGTTTTGACCCTGGGATTAATGGCGAGAGTGGTTTTAGGTTATAGCGGTAAGGCGCTAAGAGCTTCTAATATTATTGCTTTGGCGTTTATTTTGATTAATCTAGCGGCTTTGTCGCGAGTTTTTCTACCCGCTTTGTTCGCTGAGTGGTATGGTTATATCGTTACCTTGTCCATATATTGCTGGTTGGCTGCATTCGCGTTATTTGTTGTTCATTATGGAGCGTTAATGCATGCTTTTAAGGGTGGGGATTCCGAGCTGTCGCCATAAGCCAATGATGGATTTGATGATGATTGCCGATCGCTAATAGGCCGATATATCCTAATCCCCTGATTTTAGCAACTTCATCAGCTTGTTTGGTGGTGACGGTTATCTCATAGGAATTGTCTTTTCGGCGTCGCCATTGCATATCCCAATTCATTTCCATTTTCAGCATTTTCGGGTGAGCGTTTAATACTCGTTTAAGCGCTTCTTCCGCTCTTTTTGTGACCGGCTTGACGCGCACTTTTACACCTTTATCAATGGCCTGTTGAGAAACAACATCTACATTGTATGAAAACTCATGCATATCGCGCAGATGTTGGCGCAAATCTTCAAGGTTCACCTGAGTCCAATCAGTATCCGGATTAGCGGATAATTGGCGTATCACTTCCTGCACGGTTGCGAAAATATCAACGCCCGCCTCATGTAACATCATCGCTTTGTGATTCGAGTGCTTCAGGTGATGAGTGTTTTGCGGAGATTCGGCCGATATTGGCTGGACAGCCAGCCCCAAAGAAAAAGCGAAACTTAATTTTAAATGGCGGTTTATCATCAGTTTGGAAAAAGAGATATGGGGGGGGCAAAAGTTAGGCGGATTGCCAGAGTAATCCGCCTAGAATAGTTTTGGGGATAGGCTACTGAGTACTGTAGTGACTTTCTACATACTTCTCGACCAAATCATGAAATTCTTCAGCGATTCTATCGCCTTTTAGAGTGACGGTTTTCTCGCCGTCTTCGTACACCGGCGCAACAGGCGATTCGCCGGTTCCCGGCAGGCTGATGCCGATGTTGGCGCTTTTGCTTTCGCCAGGGCCATTAACCACGCAGCCCATGACGGCCACTTCCATTGCTTCCACACCTTTATATTTAGAGCGCCAAACCGGCATTTGATCGCGTAAATAGGCTTGGATTTCCTGCGCCAGTCTTTGGAAATAGTCGCTGGTGGTGCGTCCGCAACCAGGGCAGGCGATGACCATGGGCGTGAATGATCTAAAGCCCATTGTTTGCAATAGCTCTTGAGCGACAATCACTTCTTTGGTTCTAGCGGCGCCGGGTTCCGGCGTTAATGAAATACGGATAGTGTCGCCGATGCCTTGTTGCATCAGTACCGCCAGCGCGGCGGATGATGAGACAATGCCTTTTGAGCCCATGCCTGCTTCGGTTAAGCCTAAATGCAGAGGGTATTCGCAACGCGTCGATAAATCCTGATAGATATGAATCAGTTCCTGTACATTGCTGATTTTGCAGGAAAGAATAATTTGATCAGGTCTTAAGCCGTATTCCTGAGCTTTCGCGGCGCTTTCCAGTGCAGATAAGATAATTGCTTCGCGGGTAATGGCGGCAAGTTCCAAAGGGTTTTCTTGTTCCCGGTTTTTATCCAGTAAACGCGTTAACACCGATTGATCCAGGCTGCCGCCGTTTACCCCGATTCTGACCGGCTTGTTATGCAAACAGGCTAACTCCACCATTTGTTGGAATTGCGGGTCGCGGTTTTTGCCGCGGCCTACATTGCCGGGGTTGATGCGGAATTTGCTCAATGCTTGCGCACAATCCGGATATTTTTCTAATAACTTATGACCGTTAAAGTGAAAGTCGCCAATCACCGGTACTGAACAGCCTTTTTGAATTAAGCGGTTTTTGATATCGGGAACAGCTTTGGCGGCCTCTTCCGTATTAACGGTAATTCGAACTAATTCCGAACCCGCGTCGGACAGCTCCATAATTTGCTGGGCTGTGCTTTCAATATCGGCGGTATCGGTGTTGGTCATTGATTGTACGGCGATAGGCGCATCGCCGCCGATTTTAACATCACCGATTTGAACTTGATGTGTCTTTTTTCTAGGACTGATAGACATAATGAAAAACTTTGCTGAAGTTAACGGTTTCAGAGTTGGCTTAATTGAAATAGAGTTTTTTCTGCGTCAACATGCATGAGCAGGGTGACTTCATGTAGCGCTAAATTCCGACAAAGCCTGCGTGAAAATAACAAAGTATATATTTAATTATAGGAAATATAAATCATTTGCTGATTTAAAGTTCTTGGATAGATGAATTGCACGGCTCCAAATTTATTGACTTATTGGATAATCTGAATAAATAACTGTAAGCAAAGTGCTTAAGCATTTGTTGTATAAGACTTTGTAAATCAATGTTGTAAGTGAATTCCGGAGGTTGTTGATTTTATGTTGCTTATGCGTCATGTGTTGACTTACATAAAAAAGAAATTAGGGCTAAACTAATAATGAGTCTCATTTATGCTGGCCCTAAAGAGTCAGCTTGCATTGATTTAAAATTGATAATTGGATTAACTGGTGCGTATTAACTATTTCTCAGATATTCATCTGGAATTCGGCGATTTGGAAAAGCCTGAAAACAATGCAGATGTCATTGTTGCCGCAGGTGATATTGGGATTTTTACCCAGGGAGTGGAATGGTTGAAGACATTGGATAAAAAAGTGATTTATGTGGCGGGCAATCACGAATTCTATGCGCACGAATATGCTTTAACGCTGAAAAGTATCCGGCAACAGTGTTTGGGCAGCAATATCTCTTTTTTAGAAAATGATGAGGTCATTTATCAAGGCGTGCGTTTTTTGGGCTGTACCTTATGGGCCGATTTATTTGTTGAAGGCGATGATAAAGCCGAAGCGCTGGGAAAAAGCTTGAATGACTTCAATAGAATCGAATATTTGGGGCAATCCTTTAATCAAAAAGCATTTTCCGCCTTGTATGATCGGTCTAAAGCTTGGTTATTTGAAAAGCTTGCTGAACCGTTTTCGGGGCAAACTGTGGTTATTACTCACCATGCGCCTACCGAATGGAGTTGGAATGGTTCGCCGAACGCGTTAAAAAAATTAGCCTATTGCAATGAGTTGAAACCTTTGTTTCACGAATTTGATATCGCGGTCTGGTTCTACGGGCATGTGCACAGCACCGGCGACTACCGAGTGGCCGGTTCGCGCATTTTGAGCAACCCGCGCGGATACCATGGCCGCAAGCTGGTGAAAAGTTTTGATGTCAACAAGATGGTTGAAATTTGAAGGTGATTAGGAAATTTATTATTTCTTGTTGGTAACTGTTTGTTTTGTACCTTAATTTGGATGTGGAGCGGCTAATGACGCGAAGTTGCGCCCAAAGCTCTGTCAAGCCCATTTCAGATTGAGAATAATCGTCAAATATGATGTAATATTCAAGTTTTATGTCTCGAAGTGCCTCTTGTTTTTAGCATTGAAGCATGAGGGTTGTTTGCCGCAACTTGCCTGGAGAGTGGGCTTAATCACTATGCAATTTACAATAAAAGAAGGTTTGGACTTACCGATTACCGGTCAGCCTGAACAAAAAATTGGGGAAGGTAATAAGATTAGCTCCGTCGCTGTTATCGGTGCGGAGTATGTCGGTCTTAAACCTAAAATGATGGTTACCGAAGGGGATAAGGTTAAATTAGGCCAGGTTCTCTTCACTGATAAACAAAATCCGGGGGTGAATTTTACAGCTCCCGGTGCGGGCGTCGTTAAAGCAATCAACAGAGGCGCGAAAAGAGCCTTACAATCTGTTGTTATTGAATTAAAAGGCGCTGAACAGGAGTCTTTCGCCAGTTATAAAGCTGATGAACTCGCTTCTCTTTCTGCTGAGAAAGTTAAAGAAAATTTGTTGTCCTCCGGTTTGTGGACTTCTATCTTAGCCAGACCTTACGGAAAAATTCCGGCCGCCGACAGTGCGCCGAGTTCAATTTTCGTCACCGCTATTGACACGCGTCCTTTGGCCGCTGACCCGGCTGTTGTTATAAAAGGGCGCAGCAAAGATTTTAGCAATGGTTTAACGGTGCTTTCCAGATTAACGGAAGGCAAGGTTTATCTGTGTAAAGCGACCGGCGCTGATGTGCCGAACAGTGATGCGGTTGATCTTGCTGAGTTTTCCGGGCCGCACCCGGCGGGTTTGCCGAGTACTCACATCCATCATATTGATCCGGTTAACGCCGAAAAATTTGTTTGGCATGTTGATTATCAAACGGTTATCGCTATAGGCGCATTGTTTACCACTGGTAAAATCAATGTGGAGCGTGTGGTTTCCTTAGCCGGGCCGGTGATCAAAAAACCAAGATTAGTTAAAACGCGGGTGGGCGCCAGCTTGGATGACCTGGTTGCGGGCGAAACCGAAGATGATGTTGAATGTCGCGTTATTTCAGGTTCCGTACTGTATGGGCACCATGCCGTTGACGCTTTGGCTTATTTAGGCTGTTACAACGCGCAGGTTTCGGTATTGAAAGAAGGGCGAGAAAGAGAATTTTTCGGTTGGATCGTGCCCGGCAAGAATAAATACTCCGCAATGAATGTTTACACGTCCAGCCGCGATCGAAAGTCAGATCGATTGTTTCCGTTAACCACGGATAAAAACGGCAGCAACAGAGCCATTGTGCCGGTAGGCGTTTTTGAAAGTGTTATGCCGATGGATATTTTGGCAACGCCGTTGCTGAAAGCGCTGGTGGTGGGCGATACAGACGAAGCGCAAGCTTTAGGGTGCCTGGAATTGAGCGAAGAAGACGTTTCTTTGTTCACTTTTGTTGATCCCGGTAAACATGACTTTGCGCCTGTATTAAGAGCGAATTTAACTAAAATTGAGAAGGAAGGATAATGTCGGCTAGAGACTTTTTAGATCGTATAGAGCCGCATTTTACAAAAGGTGGGAAGCTGGAACAGTACTACGGCCTCTATGAGATGGTGGATACTTTTCTATACACTCCGTCTGATGTAACGCGCGGTAAAACCCATGTTCGAGATGGCAACGACCTGAAGCGAACGATGACTTTTGTGGTAATCGCAACATTTTTCTGTATTCTGATGGCGATGTATAACACCGGCTATCAGGCGAATTTGGCGATTGAGGCGATGGGCCTGGAAAAAACCAACGGATGGCGCAGCATTCCAATGTCGCTGTTTGGTTATAACCATTTAAATCCTCTGTCGAATCTGGTTCACGGCGCATTATTCTTTTTACCTATCTATATCGTAACCTTGGCGGTCGGCGGTGTTTGGGAAGTGTTATTCGCAACCGTGCGCGGCCATGAGGTTAACGAAGGCTTTTTGGTTTCATCAATGTTGTATACATTGATCATGCCGCCCGATATGCCGTTATGGCAAGTTGCTTTGGGCATTTCTTTCGGCATCGTGATTGGTAAAGAAGTGTTTGGCGGAACCGGTAAAAACTTTCTGAATCCCGCTTTGACCGGACGGGCGTTCTTATTCTTCGCTTATCCCGCCTCTATTTCAGGCGACTCGGTTTGGGTCGGGGTTGATGGTTATACCATGGCGACGCCTTTGGCTTTGGCGGCGCAAGGCGGCGTTGATGCTATTCAGGCCGGCGGCTACGGTTGGTTTCAATCGTTTATGGGATTCATGCCGGGTTCTATCGGTGAAACATCCACATTGGCGATTATGATAGGCGCCGCATTCCTGTTATATACCCGTATCGCATCTTATCGCATTATGGCGGGCGTACTGTTAGGCATGATTGCCACTTCCGTATTGTTTAACATTATCGGCAGCGATACCAATCCTATGTTCTCATTGCCTTTCTATTGGCATTTGACCCTGGGCGGTTTTGCCTTTGGCATGGTTTACATGGCGACTGATCCGGTCAGCGCCGCTATGACCAATACCGGGCGTTGGATTTTCGGCGCCTTGATCGGCGTTATGGTTGTCTTGGTGCGTGTCGTTAATCCGGCTTTCCCTGAAGGAATGATGCTGTCGATATTATTCGCCAATATGTTCGCACCTGTTATTGATTACTTTGTCGTACAGGCAAACATTAGAAGAAGGATAAAGCGTCATGTCTAACGGGATTAAAGAAAAATTAAAAAATTGTAAGCAATATCAGAAGTTTGATGCTTACAAAGAAAAAGTATTGGCAATGACTAACGACAGTCTGGAAAAGACTGTTGCGGTTGCTTTGGCGGTCTGTTTCGTTTGCGCTATTTTGGTTTCATTAGCGGCGGTTGCTTTACGACCTATGCAGGTTGAAAACAAAGCCTTGGATATGAAGAAAAATATTCTGGACGTGGCCGGTTTGCTGAATGAAGGCACTGATATTAATCAAGCGTTTGCCGATCAAATTGAAGAAAAATTGGTTGATATTGCGACAGGCGATTATGTGGACGATATTGACGCCGCTGCATATGATCAACGTAAAGCAGCCAAAGATCCGGCGCAAAATATCCGTTTAACTCGCGATCAGGATATTGCCAGCATTAAGGTTAAAGCGAAAATCGCTAAGGTCTATTTGGTTAAAAAAGATAATCAGATTGAATCGATTATTTTACCGGTGCATGGTTATGGTTTGTGGTCTACTATGTATGGCTTTTTAGCTTTACAAGCCGATGGTCAAACAGTGAAAAGCATTAATTTCTACGACCAGGCGGAAACGCCGGGATTAGGCGGTGAAGTTGTCAATCCTAACTGGCGCGCTTTATGGGCGGGCAAAAAGGTTTACGGCGAATCAGGCGAAGTTGAGTTGGCCTTAGTTAAAGGCGTCGTAGATACTGCTAAGTCTGGCGCTGAATACAAAGTTGACGGTTTGGCGGGCGCAACCTTGACCAGTTTGGGGGTCAGTAATTTGATTCAATACTGGATGAGCGCCGAAGGGTTCAAGTCTTATCTTGATAAAATCAAAAGCAATGGTTAGGAGCTGATCATGAGTGCTGTTATTAATAGTGAAACTAAAAAGGTATTGACCGAACCATTGGTCAAAAATAATCCGATTACCTTACAGGTGTTGGGTATCTGTTCAGCATTGGCGGTGACTTCTCAAATGTCAACGTCATTGATCATGGCGATTGCTTTGACCTCGGTGACGGCTTGTTCCAGCGCCGCGATCAGCGCCATTCGCAACCATATTCCGAGCAGCATCCGGATTATTGTGCAAATGACCATTATCGCTTCATTGGTGATTGTGGTTGATCAGGTTTTGAAAGCTTTTGTTTACGACATCAGTAAGCAATTATCAGTATTCGTTGGTTTAATTATCACCAACTGTATCGTAATGGGGCGCGCTGAAGCCTACGCCATGAAAAATCCGCCGATGGCGAGTTTTATCGACGGCATCGGTAATGGCTTAGGTTATAGTTTAATCTTGGTTATTGTCGCCTTTTTCCGAGAATTACTGGGTTCCGGCAAATTGTTGGGCGTTGAGATTTTTTCATTGGTTAAAGACGGCGGCTGGTATGAGCCGAATGGTTTGATGTTGTTGCCGCCTAGCGCCTTTTTCTTGATTGGTTTGATTATTTGGGTTTTCCGTCAATGGAAGCCTGAGCAAGTCGAACATCCTGATTTTCAAATCATGGATATTTCACACGGCGAAGGAGGGCACCACTAATGGAAGCTTATATTAGTTTATTTATCAAAGCGGTTTTCGTTGAAAACCTGGCTTTGGCTTTCTTCCTGGGGATGTGTACGTTCCTGGCGGTATCGAAACAAATATCCACAGCAATCGGCTTAGGTATGTCGGTGTTGATCGTGCAATTGATTACCGTACCGGTTAACAATGTGATCTATCACACCTTGTTGAAAGAAGACGCATTATCCTGGATGGGCATTACCGGCGTAGATTTGAGCTTTTTGGCTTTGTTGAGCTGTATCGGTATGATCGCCGCATTGGTGCAGATTCTGGAAATGATTTTGGATAAATTCTTTCCCGCCTTGTTCCATGCCTTGGGCGTATTCCTGCCTTTGATTACGGTAAACTGCGCTATTCTGGGCGGTAGCTTGTTTATGATCGAGCGTGATTATGATTTCGGTCAAAGTGTGGTTTACGGCATCGGCAGTGGATTCGGCTGGGCCTTGGCCATCACCGTGATGGCGGGCGTTCGTGAAAAACTGAAATACAGTGATATACCGGCCGGTTTACAGGGCCTGGGAATTACTTTTATTAGCGCAGGTCTGATGTCTCTCGGCTTCATGGCTTTTTCTGGAATTCAACTGTAGGAAGGTAAGACAATGCTTGAAATTGCATTAGGTGTAATTTTCTTCACGATAATCGTGATAGCGCTGGTGTTCATTATCATCGGCGCCCGAAGTAAATTGGTTGCCTCCGGTGATGTTGAAGTTCTGATCAATAATGAGAAGAAGATTCATGTGCCGGTAGGTTCTAAATTATTAACAGCCTTGGCGAATGAGCAATTGTTCGTTCCTTCGGCTTGCGGCGGTGGCGGTACTTGCGCGCAATGTCGGGTTAAAGTACATTCCGGCGGCGGTGAAATCCTGCCAACGGAAAAAAGCCATATCACCAAGCGTGAAGCTATAGAAGGCGAGCGTTTATCCTGCCAAGTGGCGGTTAAGCATGATATGGAAATTGAACTGGAAGACAGCGTCTTCGGGGTCAAGAAATGGGAATGTACGGTTAAGTCCAATGATAATGTAGCGACTTTTATTAAAGAGTTGGTGCTGGAATTACCTGAAGGCGAGGCGATTGACTATCGCGCAGGCGGATATATTCAGATCGAATGTCCTGCTCATGTTTCCAAATATAAAGACATGGATATCGGCGAAGAGTATCGCGAAGACTGGGATAAATACGATTTGTGGCGCTATGTCTCAGACGTAAAAGAACCGGCCTTGCGCGCTTACTCAATGGCTTCATATCCTGAAGAAAAAGAAATCATGTTAAACGTGCGGGTTGCTACCCCACCCCCAGGCGCACCGGACAGTGTTCCGCCGGGCATCATGTCTTCATTTATCTTCAATCTAAAAGCAGGCGATAAAGTGTTCGTTTCCGGTCCATATGGAGAATTTTTCGCCAGAGACACCGATGCGGAAATGGTCTTCGTCGGCGGCGGCGCGGGTATGGCTCCAATGCGGTCGCATATTTTCGACCAATTACGCCGCTTGAAGTCTAAACGTAAAATGACTTTCTGGTATGGCGCGCGTAGTAAACGCGAAATGTTCTATGTAGAAGATTTCGATATGCTGGCTAAAGAGAATGATAATTTTACTTGGCATACTGCTTTATCTGACGCTTTGCCTGAAGATAATTGGACGGGCTATACCGGTTTTATTCATAACGTGCTGTTTGAAGAGTACATTAAAAACCACCCGGCGCCGGAAGATTGTGAATATTACTTATGCGGACCTCCAATCATGAACTCCTCAGTTATTAACATGTTGTTGGAAAACGGCGTAGAGCCGGAAAACATCATGTTGGATGATTTCGGCGGTTAATGTAGATTTAACCATTAAACTAATTCCCTGCGCGTTTCGCGTAGGGAGCATTGGAATAGCATGCAGTATTTTGTAAATAGACGAGGTTTAAGCATCAGCTTACTCCTCGTTTTTTTGTTATCGGCCTGTGAAAATGTAAATCGTTCCAAGCCTTATCCGTTTACTTATACGGATGGCATTATGGGAACGCAATTTACCATTAAAATATCGCAGTTGCCGCCTGCCATTGAGTCAAAACCGCTACAACAGGAAATCAAGGCGCTGTTGGATAAGATCAACGGGCAGATGTCGACCTATTTGCCGGATTCGGATTTATCGCGATTAAATCAAAGTCGATCGCCGGATTGGCAAGCCGTTCCTGCTGAGTTGTACAGCGTTTTAAAAGCGTCCGAATTGATACATCAACAGTCTCAAGAGGCCTTTGATATCAGCGTCGGCAAATTGGTTAATCTCTGGGGTTTCGGCGCTGACCCTATGACCTTTAAAGCGCCTGATTCAGCAGTCATTCAACAGGCGTTATTAAGCACCGGGGCAAGGTTTTTGAAATTAACCGAGCCTAATTTGGTCAAAAAAAATAAGCTTGATTTAAGTCTGGATTTATCCGCGATTGCCAAGGGCTATGCGGTTGATAAAGTAGCTGAATTATTGGGTGCAAAAGAAATTAAGCATTATATGGTCGAAATAGGTGGCGAAATTCGTCTTAAAGGCCATAATATAGAAGGTAAAGCTTGGCGGATTGCGATAGAGAAACCATCGCCTCAGCAGCGAATGATACAAAAAGTATTGCCGATTTCCGATATTGCGATGGCGACATCGGGTGATTATCGGAATTATTTTGAACAGGACGGGGTTCGTTATTCACATACCCTTGATCCGCGCACCGGTATGCCGATTAATCATCGCTTAGCTTCGGTCACGGTATTAAACAAAAGCTGTATGAATGCGGATGCCTGGGCGACTGCGTTAAGCGTATTAGGTGAAGATAAAGGTTTGATATTGGCGGAAAAGCGCCAGTTGGCGGCGTATTTTATCGTTAAAACCGATGCGGGATTTGCAGAGCTGAGCACCACGGCTTTTAAACGTTTTATTGGAGAAAGCTCATGAATTATTTTATAGTCACGTTTGTATTTATGTTGTTCGTCATTGCCATTATGGCAATCGGTGTAATCTTTGGGCGCAAAGCGATTAAAGGCTCGTGTGGCGGTGCGAATAACGGGAATTGTGTTTGCACGGAAAAGTGTGATAAAAGGAAAAAGATGGAAGCCGAAGCATTAGAGAATGTGTAAATAATGTATAGGCGATAATAATTTATATAATAAGGGGACAATAATGCTGACCAAAATTACAATTGCAGATTATATGACGGAACATGTATTTACTTTGAAAAAAGATACAGGCGTCATGGAAGCGATAAAATCGCTGCTAAGCCACAAAGTTACCGCCGCGCCGGTAGTTGATGATAATGGAAGATTATTGGGTATTTTTTCAGAAAAAGATAGCATGAAGGTTGTATTGGCTACTGCGTATAATCAAGGGATGAGCGGTACGGTTGGTGAATTTATGACTACCGATACCATAAGCGTTAATGCTGAAGACAGTATTGTGGATCTGGCGGAAAGATTTTTAGACACTTCAGTGAGAACTTTTCCGGTCTTTAACGATGGCGATTTTGTCGGTGTGGTGACCAAAACCGATGTATTAAGAGCATTAACGGCAATCAAATAATTGACGATGTCGGAAACAACTTTTTTCTGGCATGATTACGAAACCTTCGGTACGAATCCGCAAACTGATAAACCCAGTCAGTTTGCCGGTATTCGCACGGATCGCCAATTTAATATTATTGAAGAGCCGGTCACATTCTATTGCCGACCTTCTGACGATTGTCTGCCTCACCCCGAGGCCTGCATCATTACCGGCATAACGCCGCAAACCGCCGCTGCAAAGGGCTTTTGCGAGGCTGAATTCACCCGTTTGATTCACCAGCAATTATCACATCCCGGCACCTGCGGAGTAGGCTATAACAGCATACGTTTTGATGATGAAGTCACTCGCAATTTGTTATACCGAAATTTTTATGATCCCTATGCTCGTGAATGGCAAAATCAAAACTCCCGTTGGGATTTAATCGATGTGCTTAGAGCCGCGCATGCGCTCAGGCCGCAAGGCATAGAATGGCCGATTAATGAGGAAGGAAATGTGTCGTTTCGCCTGGAATTACTGACTCAAGCGAATGAAATAGAACATTTCGCTGCTCATGACGCCCTATCTGACGTTTATGCAACCATCGCGATTGCTAAGCTATTGCAGCAAAAACAACCGCGTTTATATAGCTTTTTATTTGAGCACCGATCCAAAGCTAAAGCCCAAGACCTGTTAAAACCAGGCTCTTTTGAAGCGTTAGTACATGTTTCCGGCATGTATTCAACAACAAACAATTGTCTAGCCGTTGTGCTGCCGCTTTGCGAACATCCGCGCAATAGTAATGAAGTGATCGTATACGACCTTTCTCAAGAACCGCAGGCGCTTTTAGATTTGGATGCAGAGCAAATCAAACAACGCCTATTCACGGTGACCGAAAATCTACCGGAAGGTGCGGAGCGGATAGCCTTAAAAACAGTACATATTAATAAATGTCCGGTTTTAGCGCCGTTAAAAGTGATCAGGCCCGATGATGCGGAACGTCTGCAAATTGATCTGGCGCGTTGTCAAAAACATTTGACTCAAATAAAGGCAGCGCCGGATTTAACGAGAAAATTACAAACAGTATTCCATCGCGAATTTGCAAATGACCTTAGCGATCCGGACAAAATGATCTACAGCGGCGGCTTTTTCAAGCCGCATGACAAAGCCTTAATGAATAAAATTCGCCAAACGCCGCCGAGCCGATTAGGCGAATTAATGCTGGATTTCGAGGATAAACGACTGGATGAAATGTTCTTCCGCTATCGAGCCAGAAATTTTCCGGAAGCCTTGGATGAATTTGAACAGCAATTATGGAAAGAATATTGCCAGGAAGTGATGACGCTTAAAGATGTCGGCCCGGAATTGACTTTGGAAGAGTTTATCAGTCGTATTCAGGCCATGGAGCAAGAAAATAACCCGAATACAATCGTGTTAAATGAATTAAAGCGCTTTGCTGAAGAAAAGGAAGGGCAGTTAGTTTGAATGAAATCGTTAAAGGACACAGGAAGTATAAATACATCAATGTAGACATTATCTTTGTCTTGTTGACAAAGCCTTTTTATTTTCTCTCGATTGTTAAGAAAATATTCATCCGCATTGATCGAGAATAATTCCTGATCTATTGCTCTATGTTGGTATTTCTGAAATGACTCGCTTATAATTGGCGGCACTTTAAAAAGTATTCTATAGGATTTTTAATATGAAAAAACTTTCAATTTTAATTTCACTTTTTGCCTTGTTTTTTACAGGTTTTGCAAATGCGCATGGGCCTGTTAGAGGAAAATTGACAGCGACTATTCAGCTTGAGGCGGCTGCGGATCAAGTGTGGTCGGTGATTAAAGATTACGGTGATATGTCTTGGCATCCGGCGATTAGCGATGTAACCGTGGATAAAGGCAATAAAAAAGGGTCTGTGCGTGTTTTGACCTTGGCCAACGGCGGAAAAATCACTGAGGAATTGAAAGCTTATAAGGCGGATAAAATGTCTTATAAATATAAAATCACCGATATGACGTCAACAGGCAGCGTACACCATGCAGGTCAGGATGAAGAAATTCCTGTATTGCCGGTTGAAAACTATGCGGCTACTTTATCGGTGGGTGAAAAAGGCGGCAAAACCGAGATTAAATGGGTCGCAACTTATTACCGCGCTTATGTGAATAACAATCCGCCGGAAGAACTCAATGAAGCAGCGGCTGATAAAGCGGTAACTGCGGTATTAACCGATGGCTTGGTTAGCATTGCCAAAATTTATGATAGCAGCGCCAGCGCAGCGGATGTAAAAATTAATATGAAAAGATAATTCTGTTTTGTGCTATCGTTCTTATTTCAAAATAAGAACGATAGCATTTCCTCCTTTCTCTTTTTAGGAGAGTCTCTCCAATGACAAGCATTTTCGCGGCTCTTACCTTTCTTGCTTTATTATTCAATCAGTCTGTACAAGCAGAATCTTACGCCTTCATCACTAATCAACTTGAGGATACGGTGTCGGTGATTGACACGGCGAAATTACAGGCTATCAAAACCATCAATGTCAACGGCAAACCGGTCGGCGTAGCCGTGAATGATGTTCAAAAACAAATTTTTATCAGTAAAGGCGAAGGCGGCGTTGCGGTTATCGATAGACAGTCCTTGGCGGTTGTTGACGATATTATCTTAAAAGACGCTGCTTCGGTCGGCATTACCGTCAATCACCAGGGTAATCGTTTATTTGTCGCTGATTGGTATGAAAATACAGTTGACGTTTTTGATACCCGCACCTTGGAAAAACTGCGCACGCTGAAAGTGGGCAAGTCGCCGTCCGGAATGGCGGTCAGCGCAGATGATCGATGGCTGTATGTGGCCAATCGCATGGATGATACTATTTCGCAAATTGATTTGAAAACCTTGCGGACGCGGAATACCACCAAAGTCGGTTTGCATCCGTTCGGCATTGCGGTGACGGCGAGCGGTGATAAAATTTTTACCGCCAATGTAGAAAGCGATGATGTTACGGTGTTAGAGCCCGGCCATCTAAAAAGAGTGGCCAACATTAAAATAGGCGCTCGGCCTTACGCTGCCGCATTGGCGCAGAATGACAAGTTTTTGTTTGTCACCAATCAAGATGATAATACTGTTTCGGTAATCGATACTGACGCTTTCAAGCAGATTGCGCTTATTGAAGTCGGGGAAAACCCTGAAGGCATCAGCACCCATCCGGATGACAGGCATGTTTATGTATCGAATTGGTTTGACGGTAGCGTGACGGTGATAGACAGTATTGGCTTTAAAGTCGTAAAAACCATTAAAACCGGCGACGGCAGCCGGGGATTCGGGAAATTTTTTACTCAACAATAAATGAGGTTGTTCTATGGCGGAAACGGTAGAAGAATTAACAGTGACTTATGAAGACGGCGGCATTGAAACCGTTAAAGAACTGGATAAAAAAGTGTTAAGCAAAGGCGCTTGGGCGACTGTTATTTATCGCTATCAAGATTGGAATCGCAGCAAGGAAGAATACGGTCCAGATAAGTTTACCATCCGCCGTTATCAGAAAAGGAACGGCGAATATCAACAGAAGTCAAAATTCAATATTTCGAGTGAAAAGCAGGCTAAGGAAATTATTGAGGCTTTGAAAGACTGGATCGGGGAGGACTGATCTCTTTTTGGACGTCTGGCGTTTAAACTTTCAGAATAGGTTAATCATGGAAACGACATCTTTTAAGATATCCGAAATAAAGCCAATCGCCCGAAGAGCTTTAATGATAGCCGATTCTCATTATTTTGCCTGGAATGCTCGGCGACAAGAACTGTTCCGCGCGGGTATGGATGAAAGTCGCCGTAAAAAGATACGACGCGCCTTGTTGGCGGCTATTGTCGATGTGAATTGTACGCTGGAAGAGGTTGATCTGGAGTGGAGCGAAATTGCTCAACCGGAAGTAAATTTCCTTAATTGGGCGGTTTTGCTGACTGAGGGTATTGGAGACGATTATATCTTTCTCAATGAAACATTCGCAGAGGGAAAAACGCTGCTTGATTTTGAAACTTTGTATGACTTTGATTATGATGATTATTTGTTTCAAGAACAAGCGCGTAGGCAAAGTTTTCCCGATTACGCGGGGATCGAGTATTTTGCCTTTAAGCATCCTTTCTGGGGTAGACTGCTGATTGATGAAAATTTTTTTTATGCGACTTTTACATCCGTTGCAACACTGTTGATTGATGATATTGAAGAGGTGGGGAGAGAATACATTGATCAGTTAATTCCGCATCATTTGGTGGAGGGTAAGCATCACGGCGAGCAGGAAAAAGGCGGCATGCGTTGGGATATGCGGGAAGACGCCAATGGGATGGAAGCTCAGTTGGGTGAATTGCAAATGCGCTGGGGTGATTTTTTACAAGAACGTTGGCTGCAAATGAGTCGGTTTTTCGCCCAGCAGAAGCCGACAGTCTACATCCTTGATGATTCTCTGGATGATGACCCGCACCGTTTTTTTATTTTCAACAATGAAACAACTTTAAAAAAGATTCGCTGGCGGCATTTTTTAAGCGATTGTCAGTTGTATAATGCGGATTATGTTGAGATTGAAAAACAATTGGGACAGGAAGTCAGTGAAGCCCGGCAATTTCTTGATGACAATTATCGGGATATTATCAAGAATTTTGATCCCAAAATTGTTAAATTCCAACAAAAGAAAAAAATTATTTTGGCTGAAAGTTTTTTTGATGATTGGTTTTAAAGCATTTTAGTATGTAGGGTTAAACTGCTATGGAACGGGAATAAAATAACATCCGAAACTGGCGTAGGATTTCTGTCCATATTCAACGACTGCAAGGATGCAGGAGGTAGAGCAACGCATGGAGCAGTTGCCGAGGCGCGGAAACAGGCGCATAGCTGGCTATGTAACTGTTTCTGCAACGCCGAAGATGGGCAGAAAGATTAGAAAAGCTTTAGCGATTCTTATGCTTTAGTACAAGCCAGTTTCGGATGTTATAAAATTCACGTTCCTAAGCTTTAATTGTTTAAAGTAACATTGTTTTTCATCACACATAAGGCAACCAATATGCAATTTAAAATTCTCTACCCAGGCGCTTTTTCGACTTTGGAAGTCTCATTAAAACAAGGCGAAGCGATTAAAGCTGAATCCGGCGCTATGATTACCATGACCGATACGGTGGATGTGGAGTCACGTCTGGAAAAAGGTCTCTTAGGCGGCCTGACACGGAAGTTATTGACCGGCGAAACCCTGTTTTTTCAAACCCTAAGCGCGGCGCGCGGCGACGGCGAAGTGATTATGGCCTCCGCTTATCCCGGCGAAATCCATATTCTGGAATTGGATGGAGCAGAAGAATATATCCTGCAAAAAGACGGCTTTCTGGCCGCTGAGGAGTCGGTGGATATTTCCACCAAGGCGCAAAACCTCACCAAGGGCTTATTTTCCGGGGAAGGCTTTTTTATCATGCGGATCGGCGGGCAAGGTAAAATAGCCATCAGCACTTATGGCGGCATTCACAAAATTTCCCTGGCGCCGGGCGAAACCAGGGTGATTGATAATAACCATATGGTGGCCTGGAGCGCCAACGCTAATTACAAAATTGAAAAAGCTTCTTCCGGCTGGATCTCCAGTTTTACCAGTGGCGAAGGCTTGGTCTGTAGAATTCAAGGGCCGGGCGATGTCTATATTCAAACGCGCAATTCGCCGGGCTTCGGTTCTTGGCTGCGACAATTTATTCCAACCCGATAAACGAATAGTCGCTAATGAATACCGATAAGCGTTTTTCGACCGTTTATTATGCAGGGAAGGATAAAACAAGCTCAGAAATTGTTGTTTCGCCTTTGGGGATCATCACGATAAGCGAAAGCAATTTGCAAGTTTCCCTGCAGCAAACGCAATTGTCGTTGATCGGCGAAGCGCAGACAACTTTACAGATTAGTTGGCGGGAAGACGGTCAACAGCATGTCTTGCTGAGTCATGACCCTGAATTGTTGACGATGTTATCCGGTTTGAATGTTCATCCACGGACTCAGGCCGAAATTGCATCCTTAACAGCGGCGCAGCAACGCAATCATAAAAAAGAACATCGGCGCGTTCCTTTCTATATGAGTTTGATTGCGGCGTTTTTTATCGGCGGTTATTTGTTGATCAACCTTTCTGTGCCGTTAGTCACCCG
This sequence comes from Methylococcaceae bacterium, assembly GCA_006844585.1. Classification (GTDB taxonomy): domain Bacteria; phylum Pseudomonadota; class Gammaproteobacteria; order Methylococcales; family Methylomonadaceae; genus Methylomarinum. The sequence continues at coordinate 44,624 of SPJM01000343.1, forward strand.
TATGATTCCGGCTGAATGGGAAAAACAAATCGGCGAATATGCGTTTGATAATTATCTGCTGAGTAAAAAGCAAATAAATGATGTGGTTGTTACCGGAGCGGTGGAGACTATTCTGGATAGAATTGATCGCTATGATAACGCTGATTTAACTTACCGGGTTGCGGTTGTCGATGCCGATATGGTCAATGCTTTCGCGTTTCCCGGCGGTTATATTATCGTGACCTCCGGCATGATTGAGCAAGCGGATGCGCCGGAAGAAATAGCGGCGGTATTAAGCCATGAAATTGTCCATGTTCTGCATCGGCACGGCATGCGCAAGCTGGTTAGGCAGGCCGGGCTGGGAATTCTGGTCAGCATCGTATTCGGCGATATTTCGGCCTTATCCGAATTGATCCAACTCAGTTCGCAATTGGAAAGCTTGTCTTTTGACCGGGATTTGGAACGCGACGCCGATCAAGGCGGAGTGAAAATTTTGCAGGCCGCCGGTATTTCGCCGCAATATATGGTGTCTTTTTTTGAAAAATTGCATAAAGTGGAAGATGCTGTAAGCGGCAATATCCCAGAAATATTCCGCACGCATCCTTTAACAGAAGAGCGGATACAGCAATTAAAAAACGCCCAGGAGCCGTTGGATACGTTTGCATTTGATTTGGCTTGGGAAGGCGTGAAAAAAGCTTTATAACATGGATGGACAACGGGTGCGCATTGCACTCCGGGAGGGAGTCGATTTCGCTGTAGCTCAGACTTAACCTAGCCTTCGAAAATAGTGATCAATATTTGATATTCTGCCTAACAAATTGAAAAATAAGGATTAAAACTCATGCCAAAACTTGCTATGTAGTGCCATAATATTTATTTTTACATGCATATCAATTGGTTATGAATTTAAAATCGAAAGCTGGGTTAAGCCCTGGCTGCCACTTTCTTGAATTATTACGCATTCTCAACAGCTGACTTTTCCTTAAGAATTGTGCTTGGGTGCTTACAAACTGTTTTGCTTTAAAGAAATAAAGAAAGCATATTGTCGTTAATACGCCTATTGATTTATTTTTCAATAACATTCATTATTAACAGTTAAATTGATGAAATGATCGGGTTATTGGGTGAAACCGGCATAACCTTTAACTTAACAAGAGAGACGATGAATGAGTAATCAACCGGAAAACCTGAAATATGCGAAAACGCATGAATGGGCCAGGGTGGAGGATAATATCGTGCGGGTCGGTATTACCGATTTCGCCCAATCAGAATTAGGCGATTTGGTTTATATCGAACTACCGGAAATAGGCAGACAACTGCAACAAGCGGAGCAATGCGCGGTCGTAGAGTCGGTAAAAACGGCGTCGGATTTATACAGCCCGGTAGCCGGTGAAGTTGTTGCGATCAATGAGAGCCTTGAGGATGAGCCGGAGCTGGTTAACGAGCAGGCTTTTGATACATGGTTATTTGCGATTAAAACGGATCAGCCGGAACAACTGGATGAGCTGATGAATTATCAACAATATCAACAAATGATTGAAGAGTAACTGAGAAACAGGCATATGGCGAACCAAAATGTAAAAGGATTTAAACGTGTTTTTAATGCGTTCTTTTTTTCAATGGCCGGGTTTAAAGCCACTTGGCAACATGAAGAAGCTTTTCGTCAGGAATTATTAATCAGCTTGGCGGCCTTACCGTTTGCAATATGGTTAGGCGAAACCACCATTGAAAAAATATTACTGATCGGTTGTTTGGTGCTGGTTTTGATTACCGAGTTACTTAATTCTGCAATCGAGGCGGTTGTCGATAGAATTGGCTTTGAACATAATGAGTTATCTGGTCGGGCGAAGGATATAGGGTCGGCGGCTGTTTTTTTATCGCTGCTTTGGACTGTGGTGACTTGGAGTCTCATTTTACTGTGATTTGTACTTCAACGGTCAAATAGTTTCATTGAGTGAAAAATATCTAATTAAATCAAGAGGAAAATAAATGACGGCACTGATATGTGGATCAATGGCATACGATACTATTATGGTTTTTCATGACAAATTTAAAAACCATATTTTGCCTGAAAAGGTGCATATGCTGAACGTTTCATTTTTAGTACCCAATATGCGCAGGGAGTTTGGCGGTTGCGCGGGAAATATCGCTTTCAATCTGAAACTGCTGGGCGAGGAGCCTTTGATCATGGCTACGGTCGGTCATGATTTCGAGCCGTATGCGCAATGGCTTAGCACGCATGGCGTTTCCACCCATTATATTAAAATGCTGGATGATAATTATACCGGCCAGGCATATATCACTACTGATGAAGACGATAATCAAATCACTGCTTTTCATCCGGGCGCGATGAATGCTTCGCATTTGAACAGCGTTCCCGAAAATGCCGAAATTGAATTAGGTATTGTTTCGCCGGATGGAAAAGACGGTATGCAGGCTCATGCCCGACAATTTGCCGAACAAGGGATTCCGTTTATTTTTGACCCAGGGCAAGGCATGCCGATGTTTAATGGCGAAGAGTTGTTGGAGTTGATGGATTTGGCGAGCTACGCAACTTTTAATGATTATGAGTTTGAATTGATGCAGGAGCGCACGGGTTTAAACATGAGTCAGTTAGCGGAAAAAGTCGATGCTTTGATTGTCACCCGCGGCGCCAAAGGCTCATTGATTTATACGGAAAGACAATGTTTGGAAATTCCATCGGCGCAAGTGAGCGCATTAAGAGACCCGACCGGTTGCGGCGATGCTTATCGCGCCGGGCTGTTGTACGGTATTCTGAATGAATTGGATTGGGAAGTGAGCGGTCGCATCGCCTCGTTAATGGGAGCGATCAAAATCGAACATAACGGCACTCAGAATCATACTTTTACCATGGAAGCTTTTAAGGAGCGTTATCAACAGAGTTTCGGTTCAACATTTTGAATTTAAAGAACACCCAGAAATTGCTGTCGATTATGGCCCAACTCAGGCATCCTGAAACAGGTTGTAGTTGGGATTTACAGCAAGATTTTGCCAGTTTGGCCAGTTATACCATCGAAGAAGCTTATGAAGTGGTTGATGCTATTGAGCGCGATGATCTTGATGATTTATGTCAAGAATTAGGTGATTTGCTGCTACAAGTGGTGTTTCATGCGCGAATGGCGGAAGAAATCGGTCGCTTTGATTTTGAAACAGTCGCCGGGGCAATATCTGAAAAGTTGATCAGGCGCCATCCGCATGTATTTGCAGATGCCGTGTTTGAAAATGACCGGGAGCGTCAAAAGGCTTGGGATGATGCTAAATTGGCCGAAAAAAGAGAGAAGCAGAGCCATTCGCCGGACAGCATATTGAAGGATGTGCCGAAAAACTTACCGGCTATGATGCAATGCGAAAAAATTCAAAACCTGGCCGCCCATCATGGTTTCGATTGGCCGCAAACCGAGCCGGTTTTTGATAAGGTGATGGAAGAGTTGAATGAAACCCGCGAAGCTTGGCATAGCGGCGATCAACAACATACCGAAGAAGAGGTCGGCGATTTGTTTCTGGTCTGCATCAATTTGGCCAGGCATTTAAATGTTAATCCTGAACAGGCTTTAAAAAGCGCTAATCGCAAGTTTTCCAGGCGCTTTCAATATATCGAACAGCAAGTGGCGGAGCAGGGGCGCAGCGTACAACAGTGCCGATTATCCGAGCTGGATGAGCTATGGGATGAGGCTAAGCGCATGGAGAAAGCAAAATAGATTGATTGCTGTTCCTTGTGAAGCGTTCTTTATATCGTTACAAAATTATCAATAGTTTTTATTCATCATGTCAATAAACAATAAAAAAGCCCATCAAATCGCTCACGTTTTAATTGAGGCCTTACCGTATATCCAAAAATTTCAAGGCAAGACTATCTTGATTAAATACGGCGGCAACGCGATGACGGATGAGTCGTTGAAACACAGTTTTGCGCAGGATATTATCTTGATGAAATTGGTGGGCATTAATCCGGTCGTGGTTCATGGCGGCGGCCCGCAAATCGGCGACCTGTTGGAGAAAATCGGTAAAACTTCTCAATTTATCAACGGCATGCGGGTGACTGACCGGGAAACGATGGATGTGGTTGAAATGGTTTTAGGCGGTTTGGTCAACAAACAAATAGTCAATTTGATCAATATGCACGGCGGTAAAGCGGTGGGTTTGACCGGAAAGGATGGTAATTTCATTCACGCCCGTAAAATTTCCACGCCTGGAGGCCCGGAAACAGAAGCCTCCGAAATTATTGATTTAGGCCATGTCGGCGAAGTCTCCAGCATTGACCCCAGCGTTGTCGATATGCTGGTGCAGGGCGATTTTATACCGGTGATTGCGCCTATCGGCGTAGGGGTTGACGGCCATTCTTATAATATTAACGCCGATTTGGTCGCCGGTAAGGTGGCTGAGGTGTTGAAAGCGGAAAAGCTGATGTTGTTGACCAATACCACCGGTATTTTGGATAAACAGGGTAATCTGTTGACCGGTTTGTCGGTTAATGATATTGAGGATCTAATTGAATACGGCACTATTAACGGCGGTATGATTCCGAAAACCCGTTGCGCTATTGATGCTTTGCATGGCGGGGTTAACAGCGTACATATAATCGATGGTCGAGTGGAGCATGCGGTGTTGTTGGAGTTGTTGACTGATGAAGGCGTCGGCACCCAGTTATTGCGGCGTTGAGGCAGACTAAAGCCTGCGCACCTTGTTCATAAGATTATTTATTCTCATTCAATCTTTCAGTGATAAATTGATTGAAAGAACGTCTGATATTGCCCACTTTTCGGCTGGCGCATAATTCATTGCCAATGGTAGAGGCGCGGCAGCGAATATCCAGAAATATTTGTTGTTGCGTTTTAGTTTCCTGTTTGGATACCGACAAACTGATGTCGTTGTCCAAAAAAGGCGTAGAGTGCATTATCAGCTTTTTATTGTCGGTGTCCGGCGGGGTTGTGGAATGCAGAGCCAAAAATTCCCGCGCTATATTCCAGGCTTGCTCGCATTGTTGTTGATCGGAGCAGAAAAACAGTCCGAGTTCGGTTGCCGCTTTATTGCTGGCGGTCATATTGCTTAATTGGAATGCATTGGATTTAGAAGATTGAGTTAGATACTTAAAGCGTTCTATATCTTCTTCGAATTCTCTGCGGACTTGTTCGGTTTTCAGTAAATGTCGCTTGATTTCCTGTTGAGTGATTTGAATTTGTTGCCTGGTGGAGGCGATTTCATCCTTTAGTTTTTTGCTCAGGGGGCGACCGCTGCGTTCTAAAGCGGCGGCCTTTTTTTGTCGGCCTTGTAATTGCTGGTTGAGTCGCAGCAAATTGCCGTCCATGACTTTGCGTTGCGCTCGCATCGCTTGCATTTTTCCTTTTAAAGCCATTTGCATATCATCTAAATTGCGGAAAGTGCTTAGCAATACTTTGTCATTGCTTTTTTGTTTTTCGATGATTTTTTCTTGTTCCCTGCGCAGTCTTTGCAGTCTTTTTTCCAGCGCGAATTGTTCTTTAGTTTTTGCCTTTTCCACTGTTTCAACCACGCGGGCGTTTTCGTTTAAAGCGTCTCGTTTATGTTGAGATTGATCTTGCGGAACTTTGTCGGAGAAAAAAACGCGGCCATGCTCATCCACCCAGCGATACATTTTTGCTTGGTTAAGTGGGGCGAAAAGACACAGGAGCAAGAATATACTGATTTTTTTTAAATCGGCGCTGAGCATGATAGAAGCGAAGTAAATTACACAAAAAAAGGATAAATCTTAGGGCAACCGCTCGCAGTCTGTATTGATCTAAAACAGTTGCAAGGCATTATGGTTTATCTGTTCCTTTGATAAAGATAAGCGCTGTTCCGTTACAAACGAACGGTTGCCATGTTGCCGAAAATTATCAACCAATTAGTCTCGCCAATTCATTCAAGGGTGGTAAAAGCATCATTTTCGCCAACTGTAAGCCGAGCAAGGCGACTAACGGTGAAAGATCTATCCCGCCCAGGTCGGGTATTAAACGTCGGCAGATATTCAATACCGGTTCAGTGAGTGAATATAACACGGATGAGGCGGCATTATAATTGCCTGGGTCCAGCCAGCTTAAAATGGCGCGGGCGAACACTGCAAAGATAAAAATATTCAGCAATAAGGAAATGAGTTGCGCCAAAGAGATAATCACCAGTGCGCCTGGTCCGACCAGCAATCCTTTAATCGCTAAAATGGAGAAATCGGCGCTAATTTGCAAAATCAGCGCGAATACCAATGAGGCGGTATCAATTTTTCCCAATGACGGAATAAATCGACGTAAAAAACGAATCGGCGGATGCGTGATTTTAACGATAAATTGTGAAATCGGGTTATAAAAATCGGCGCTGCTCCATTGCAATAAAAAGCGCAGCATGACCACCAATATATATAAAGAGAAAAGCGTATCGATGAGAAAAATCATCGGATCTGTCATATAACTGGATGTCATCTTATTCTCCTAATTCTTTAGATAATTCAACTGATCGGTCGCGGGCGGCATGCAGCGCTTTAGAAACCAGCGTGGTAAAATCGGCGTTTTGAAAGGTATTGATCGCCTGTTCAGTGGTGCCGCCCGGCGAAGTCACTTTTTCTCTTAAGCGAGTTGCGCTGTCGTCGGATTCCAAGGCAATTTTAGCAGCTCCCAAAGCCGTTTGCTGAATAAGCAATTGCGCGGTTTGATTATCCAGTCCTAATTCCAAGGCCGCTTTTTCCATGGCTTCCATCAATAAGAAGAAGTAAGCCGGTCCGCTGCCGGAAACAGCAGTGACGGCGTCCAATTCGCATTCATGTTCCACCCACAATGCCAGGCCTACTGCTCTTAATATATTTTCGGCCAGATTTTTTTGATCGTTGCTGACTTTATCGTTGGCGTGTAACGCAGTAGCGCCGGTTAATACCAGCGCCGGGGTATTCGGCATGCAGCGGACTATGGCAATGTCATTTCCTAGCCACTGGGTCAGGCTTTGTTGACTAATGCCGGCGGCAATGGAAATGACCAAAACATCTTTGCCGTGTAAAAACTGCGCCATTTGTTGGGCGACTGATTTTAATACTTGAGGCTTGACGGCCAGGACGATGATTTCCGCTTCCACGATAATGGTTTCATTATTGGCGGAAACATTGACATTCAACCTGTTTGACAGATGTTGCAAGGTTTCGTCATTAATATCGGAAACCCAAATTTTGGCTGCGTCATGGCCGCTCTCGATAAGTCCTGAGATTAAGCTGGCGGCCATATTGCCGCCGCCAATAAATCCGACTGATTTCGTTTTCATAATAGTTATTTTTTATTGACCTGAATTAAACCGAATGTCGGCATTTTATCATTAGTATTGTGTCTCTTGCATAGTGGCTGTGTTTAGTTATGTTTAAAAAACGCAAGAGTGATTACAAAATTTGTTATTTTGTGTCACCTAGGTGACAGAAGCAAAATAAGCTATCCATTATATTATTCCCCAATGAAATAGATTAAAACCAAAAGGAGGAAGATATGATTTCCGAAATGTTGAGATTTCCCTTTTCAATGTTGGATGAAGATATTGAAAAATTGTTTTATCAAGACTCTTTTCAGAGCAGAGGACGATACGGGCGCGGAAACTACCCGGCAATTAATATCGGCGCGACCGATAAAAGCGTTAAGGTGTATATGTTTATCCCCGGCATAAAAACGGAAGACTTGGATGTAGTGATTGAAAAAAACATGCTGAGCGTCAGCGGCGAGCGGGTATTGCCGGAAGCGGATGAAAGGAAGGGCGCGACTTATCGGCGCGAACGTTTTAGTGGGCCATTCAAGCGAACAATCACCTTGCCGGATTCGGTCGACGCGGATACTGCCGAAGCGATCTATAAAAACGGCGTGTTGCATATCAGTATTGCAAAACACGTTGAAAGCGAACCTCGTCAAATCAAAATTTCAGTGCAATGAGGAGAAATGCCATGAGAGAAGAACAAAACAACCCTGAAGCAAAGGCTTCGATTAAGCAAACATCTTCGACCACGTCGGTCACCCAACCTCTGGCGGATATTTTTGAAACCCAAGAAGGTGCAACGTTATACATTGATTTGCCGGGTGTGGACAAAGAATCGTTGAACATTGATGTCGATAAAGATGTGCTGAGCATCAAAGGTAAAATTGCATTAGATATACCGGATGGTCTGGAGGCGACCTATATGGATATTCGCTCGGGCCGCTATGAACGTCATTTTACTTTGGGTGAGGAATTGGACAGCCATAATATTCAAGCCGACTTTAAACAAGGCGAATTAAAACTGTTTATTCCGCGTTCTGAGCGTCATAAACCGCGTAAAATTGAAATTAAAACTGGATGATTTTTTCAATAAGATATTTCCTATTGTTATTGTTCGGGTTGTCGGTCGGGGTTTAACGTCCGGCAGCCTGGTTTGCGGTTTTTTAACGATATTGGTAACAAGTGAGTTGAGGCGGCCGTGCAGTATAAAGATTATTATAAAATCATGGGGCTACAAAAAGACGCCTCGCAGGATGAAATAAAACGGGCATACCGTAAGTTGGCGCGCAAGTATCATCCGGATGTCAGCAAGGAGGCGGATGCGGAAACTCACTTCAAAGAAGTCGGTGAAGCTTATGAGGTATTGAAAGACCCGGAAAAAAGAGCCGCATATGATCGTTTGGGAAGTAATTGGAAGGCCGGACAAGAAGGTTTTCAGCCGCCGCCCGGCTGGAATGCAGGATTTGAATTTCACGGCGGCGGTTTTACCGACAGCGGCTTAGGCGCTGAACAATTCAGTGAATTTTTTGAAAGCTTGTTCGGTCGCGGGGCGGGCGAGTTTTACGGCGGAAATCGAGCAAGTTCTTTTCGCCAAATGCGCGGAGAAGATAGTCGTGCTATGGTGTTTATCAATTTGGAAGACGCTTATCATGGTGCCACCCGCAGTTTTTCTCTGCAATCGACGAAGCTAAATGCGCAGGGCGAGCCGGAGTTACATAAGCGTGTGCTGAAAGTTAAAATTCCTCAAGGCGTTAAGGAAGGCCAGAATATACGTTTACACGGTCAAGGCAGTCCGGGAATGGGTGGCGCTCAAGCGGGCGACCTGTATTTGGAAGTCGCTTTTAATCCGCATAAGCTTTATAAGGTTTCCGGGCGGGAGGTATCAATGGATTTGCCGATTACGCCTTGGGAAGCGGCGCTGGGAACTGTGGTGACGGTACCGACGCCTAAAGGTAAAGTGGATGTTAAGATACCGGCGGGCTCTTCCAGTAATAAACGACTGCGTTTGAAGGGGTACGGCATTCCAGGAAAACTGCCCGGCGATTTTTATGTAACCCTAGAAATTGCTTTGCCGGTTGATTTATCTGAGGAAGACAAAGTTCATTATCTAGCATTGCAAAAAGCAGGGCGTCATTTTAATCCGCGCGCGCATTTTGGGACATGAACATGACGACACAGATAGAAATCTATACGGGCGTTATTATTGAAGAAGAGCAAAGTCTTTCTTTGGCGGAATTGTGCCGATTTTGTGCGCTTCCAGCTGAGCAATTGCTTAATATGATTGAGCATGGAGTGTTAGAGCCGCTTAACCCTAAAGAGCCTTTGCCTCATTGGCGTTTTGCAGCGCATTATGTTGTGCGAGTCCAGAAAGCATTGAGGCTGCAACGCGATTTGGGCGTTAATCTGGCGGGCGCTGCTTTGGCGATGGAGTTGTTGGATGAAATTACTCAGCTTAGAAAACAAGTGGAATTTTTGCAGCGATAATTAAAAAAAGGTTTGCGTTTTTTTAGCTTCTTTGTTTAGCGCCTCCAAGTCGTGAATAATTAACTGGTTGCGCTTTTTATTCAAGATGCCTTTGGATTTCCAATTTTGTAATTGTTTATTGATCACTTGTCGCACCGAGCCGACCATGCGCGCTAATATTTCATCGGACATGCCGGTAATTAAATGATCTTGATGGGCGTTGTTCTGTTCGCCACGGTAAAAATGAATTTTATTCAAATGTTTCAGAATAATGCGGCTTAAGCGGGTGGAGACATCATACAGAGCGATGTTGGTGAGCTGATTTTCTTGGTCGCGAATTTTTTGCGCTAAATAGGGCAGGAATTGTTTGTTGAGTTCCGGGTAGATCCAAATCCATTGTCGCATCATCTCTATCGGCAAAGCAATCAGTTTTAAATCGCTAAGCGGTGAAATCACCATGTTATGTATCTCGCCGTCTAATAAAGTGACAACGTCAAAGCTATCGCCTTGATAAAGCATGTCCAGCGAAATTTCCCGTCCGTTTTCCGGGTTGATGCGTTTGAATTCCAATTGCCCCTCTAAAACGAAATAAAACTGGCTGAGCAGTATTTCAGGATCGATAACTTGGTTTTTATGCCATTCCACTAGACGGAAATGATCGGCCATTTCATTCAACAACGGGCCGGGCAATGAAGAAAATAGCGGCGATTGTCTAATCAGGGCGCTGTTGGCGACCGGGGAATTTTGAATGTTCTCTACATACATAGCAAAATATAAAGAGTGTTTCAACAGTATCAATCTTACTATATTCGTAGCGCTTAGGGGATATCAATTATCGGATAAATGCCTTAATCTAAACCCCGCGCTGAACAAGGCGATGAAATACAAGACTGCGCCTAGCCCGATCCAGATGACTAATTGCAAAATCCGCTCACTGGCCGGCCAGTCGCTCCACAGCGGACTGTGAACAAAATGATACAGCAGCAGCGCCATGATTTCATTGGCTAAAATAAGGCGTAAAAGGAAGATGCGCCAATGTTTACCTGGGCGGTAGACTTTTTCTTTCAATAATCTTTTCAGCAACAATAATGCGTTGAAAAAGGCGCTTAACGAGGTGGCGAGGGCTAAACCGGCATGCGCTAAGGGGAAAAAAAAGATTAAATTCAACATCATGTTGGCGCACATGCTGTATATACCGAAGCGCACAGGCGTTTTTGTGTCTTTGCGGGCGGTAAAGCCCGGCACCAGTATTTTTACCAAAATGAAGCCCAGCAAGCCGATTGCATAAGCGCGTAAACTCAAACCGGCGGACAGGACATCGTTCCAACCGAAGGCATTGTATTGAAACAGCGTGGATAACATGGGTTCGGCCAATAAAAAGATGCCGACGGAGCAAGGCAGGCCGATTAAGAGGACAATACGCAGCCCCCAGTCCAGAGATTTAGAAAAGGCGACCGGGTTTTCAGCCGCATGGTTTTTGGATAAATGCGGCAGAATTACCGTGGCTAAAGCGATCCCGAATACGCCCAGTGGAAACTCCACCAAACGATCAGAATAATACAGCCAGGAAACGCTACCGGCGGTGAGTAAGGAAGCTAATAGGGTATCAAACAACAGATTGATTTGGGTGACGGAAACGCCGAAAATAGCAGGCAGCATAAGTTTCATAATGCGTTTGACGCCGGGGTCGGAAAAACCGGGTTTTAAGCGCGGCATCAAACCCAACCTGATTAATGACGGGAATTGAAATAATAATTGCACCACGCCGGCCGCAAATACGCCCCAGGCTAATGCCACGATTGGTTCAGGCATGAGTGGCGACAACCAGAGCGCGGCGGCAATCATGCAGATGTTGAGGAAAACCGGGGTGAAAGCCGGAATCGCGAATTTGCCGTGGGAGTTCAGTATTCCGCCCGCGAAAGCGACGCAAGAAATAAAAAATAAATAGGGAAAGGTGATTTTCAGCATTTGTACGGCCAGCTCATATTGATTGCCGTGTTGCAGAAAACCGGGAGCGAACAGGGTGATTAAAATCGGTGCGGCAATCACTCCGATAATGGTGATGGTGATCAGAACCAGCGCCAGGCTGCCGCCGGTTTTATCAATAAAGTTTTTTAAGGCCTGGCGGCTATCTTTTTCTTTATAATCGGAAAGCACCGGTACAAAGGCTTGGGCGAATGCGCCTTCGGCAAATAGGCGACGCATGAAATTGGGGATTTTAAAGGCGACAAAAAAGGCGTCGGTGGCGGCGTCTACGCCAAATATACGGGCGAATAACATGTCACGGATGAAGCCGAGTATCCGTGATATCATGGTCATACTGCCGACCACGGCGGTAGATTTGAATAATTGCCGACTCACCTTAACTGTCCTTAAAGAATAAAAGTTGACAATAATACCATTTATATTGATAATACGCGGTTCTTAAATAAACTGATTTTTTCATTACTCATGGCTAATTCACCACAAGCAAGAAAAAGAGCGCGCCAAGCAGAAAAAAGACGTGCGCGTAATGCAGGACAACGCAGTAACTTGCGTACTTTCATCAAAAAAGTTATCGCCGCAGTAGAAGCGGGTGATAAAGAGCAAGCGCAATCTGCTTATCAGAGCGTTGTACCGGTAATTGACGCTGCAGTCGTCAAAGGCTTAATTCATAAAAATAAAGCGGCTCGCAATAAAAGTCGTCTGAATGCCAAGGTTCGCGCGTTAGCATAAAATATGCTCTTGATAGCCGAGTAAAAAAAGGCCGCTTTTGCGGCCTTTTTTATTTGTAAATTAATGTAGGTAGGACTTCAATTCTACTGCTTGGGCGCGTAATTTTACATATTTTCAGCTATGGAAGGAAATGTGTCTGCCTTAGGTGATAACCAGATTGTCCCGATGTATTAATTCTTGATCATCGGCATAGCCAAGCAAGGTCTCAAATTCCGAACTGGCTTTTCCGGCAATTTTATCAACTTCCTCCAGATTATAGTTGATCAGGCCGCGAGCAATTTCTCTATTTTGCGGGTCAACGCAGATTACCAGGTCGCCTCGGCGAAAGTCGCCGCTAGCCGATTTTACGCCGACCGCCAATAGGCTGGTTCCTGCGTGTTTTAATTTTTTAACCGCGCCGTCGTCTAAGATCAATTTGCCTTTGCTTTGCAAGTGTCCCGCCAGCCAGCGTTTGCGCGCAGCCAGTGGGGCGATATTGGCGTCAAGGAATGTGCCCAGGTTTTCACCGCTGACGACGCGGGTGGTGATGTCGGGGATATTGCCGGAAACAATCACCGTTGCCGCGCCGGAGCGGGCCGCTAAGCGTGCGGCGCTGATCTTGGTATACATGCCGCCGCGGCCTAAACCGCTACGGCTGCCACCGGCAACTTGGTCCAGCAATGGGTCGTTAACACCGGCGCATTCAATTAGTTTTGCCTGGCTGTTTACGCTGGGGTCGGCGTCAAACAATCCGGTTTGGTCGGTTAAGATAATCAGTAGCTCCGCTTCGATCAAATTGGCGACTAGCGCCCCAAGGGTATCGTTGTCGCCAAAGCGAATTTCGTCGGTGGCGACTGCATCATTTTCGTTGATGACCGGCACGGCGCCGAATTGCAACAAGGTGAGGAGGGTGCTGCGGGCGTTTAAATAGCGGTTGCGGTCGGATAGGTCGTCATGGGTGAGCAAGACTTGGGCGGTGAGCAGCCCGTGCTGTTGAAAGTTGTTTTCAAAATTGCGAATTAGCCCCATTTGACCGACTGAGGCGGCCGCTTGTAGCTCATGTAAGGTGTCCGGACGTGATTTGAGCCCTAATCTGCTCATGCCTTCGGCAACTGAGCCGGAGGAAACTAAAATGACTTCTATTCCGCTTTGTCTTAATCTTGACATTTGCTCGACCCAGCCGGAAATGGCGGGTAAATTGAGCCCTTGGCCGTTGTTGGTGAGTAATGAGCTGCCGATTTTTATCACAACTCTACGGCAATCGGGTAATTTATTCCTGTTCACGTTGTTGGTCCAATCGTTCTAGGTGTTCCATGATAGCGAAGATCAAGGGCTTGAGGCCTTGTTTGGTCAGCGCGGAAATCGTGAAAACCGGGCCGTCCCAATTTAGCTCATCAATAATCGTTTGACAGTGTTGTTGCTGTTCTTGTTCGTTTAGTCGGTCGGTTTTATTTAATACCAGCCAGCGGGGTTTGTCGGCCAGATCTTCGCTCCACTTATGAACTTCATGGATGATCTTTTGGGCGGACTCGACCGGCGTCTCCTGGCTTTCGTAAGGCATTACGTCAACCATGTGCAGTAACAAGCGGGTTCTGGATAAGTGTTTTAAAAATTGCAGGCCCAGTCCTGCGCCTTCAGCGGCGCCCTCAATGACGCCGGGGATGTCGGCGATAACGAAACTGCGTAAATCGTCTGCGCGCACTACGCCCAGATTGGGATGTAGGGTGGTAAAAGGATAGTCGGCGACTTTGGGTTTAGCCGAAGAAACAGCGCGAATCAGGCTGGATTTACCCGCATTAGGCATGCCGAGTAGGCCGACATCGGCGATCACCATTAATTCCAGGCGCAGGCTGCGGTGTTCGCCGGGGGAGCCTTTGCTGAATTGTTGCGGGGCGCGGTTTACACTGCTTTTGAAGCGAGTGTTGCCCAAGCCGTGAAAGCCGCCTTTGGCGACCAGTAGCTGGTCGTCGGTTTGGGTGAGGTCGCCGATTTTTTCGCCGGTTTCGGCTTCATAAACGATAGTGCCGGGCGGGACATGTACATAGCAGTCGGAGCCTTTTTTGCCGGTACAATTGCGACCCATGCCGTTTTGACCGCGTTCTGCACGGTGTGTGGGGTGGTGTCTGAAATCAGCCAGGGTGTTGACGTTATCTTTGGCAACTAAATAAACACTGCCGCCGTCGCCGCCGTCGCCGCCGTCCGGGCCGCCCATTGGGATGTATTTCTCGCGGCGAAAAGTGGCGATGCCGTTGCCGCCGTCGCCAGCTTCGACTTTGATTTCGGCTTCGTCTACAAATTTCATGATGGTTAGCTCGCTTGTTTCGAGGGTGACGGAGTTGAATGCTTTGGCTGGATTGAAAATCCTGACGCCACAAAATAAAAAAGCCCCGCCATTAAAAAAGGTCGGGGCTTTTTAATACCTGATGCTGCCGGCCTTCTGTTAAAAGGCAGCTTATATATTATTCTGCTGCTGCAATGCTAATATATTTGCGGTTCTTCGGGCCTTTAGTTTCGAAAACGACTGTGCCGCCCGCTTTAGCAAACAAGGTATGGTCTTTACCGATACCGACATTGACGCCAGGGTGGAATTGAGTTCCGCGTTGACGAATTAAAATGTTGCCGGCTTTTACGATTTGACCGCCGTAGCGTTTAACGCCCAATCTGTTGGCGTTGGAGTCGCGTCCATTTCGGGTGCTACCGCCCGCTTTTTTATGAGCCATTGTTTAACTCCTAAGGTTTAGGCAGAAATGCCGGTGATTTTAACTTCAGTAAAGTATTGACGATGACCCATTTGTTTCATATGGTGTTTACGTCTTTTAAACTTTATGATCTTAACTTTTTTGTGTCTGCCTTGGGAAACTACTTCAGCAGAGACTTTGCCGCCTTCCACAAAAGGCTGACCAATTTTAACGGCGTCGTCTGATTGCACCATTAGTACTTTATCAAACTCAACGCTGTCGCCCGTTCCCAATTCAAGTTTTTCTATTTTTAAGGTGGCGCCCTCTTGGACCCGATATTGTTTACCACCTGTTTGAATTACCGCATACATCAGCGCAAGCTCCATCAAGCAATTAATCTATTAAAAGTGAACAGACTATTCTAAATGTAAAAAAAATATTCGTCAATAGCTGTTTTATATGAACTTCTTGTGACGGATAAGATAATCTTACAGAATCCCTCTTGGATAAGTGTTTAGACTCAACGTAGGTATAGGGCTTTAGTCCTAAAGATGAGGTAATCTCTACACTGAAATTTAATTTTTGCCGATAACGGAAAAACCAAGTCAGGCTGGGTTTGGGAGTCTGAAAATAAAAACCATAGGATAAATAAAAAAAATATTATTGACAAGGTTTATATCGCTAAAACATAATGACCGGTTGTTTTTGCTTCTTTGGTTTATACCATCTAAATAACAATGAGCGTGACTGAATCTTCGAATACTTCTGTAAATATCGACTTTAATCAGATTAAGAATCTGACATTGGGTGAAGCCAAGGCGGTTGATCGATTAATTGTGGATGAGCTCAGCTCTGATGTGATGTTGATTAATCAAATGAGTCATTACATCATTGCCAGCGGCGGAAAACGTTTGCGGCCTATGTTATTGTTATTGGCGGGCAAGGCTTTGGGCGAGGTCAATGATAATCATTTGATTCTTGCGGCAGTGATTGAATTCATTCATACCGCGACCTTACTGCACGATGATGTTGTTGATGAATCGGAATTAAGGCGCGGCAAGGATTCGGCGAATGCAGTTTGGGGCAATGCCGCCAGTGTGTTGGTAGGCGACTATTTGTATTCCAGCGCTTTTGAAATGATGGTGCGCACCAATAATATGCAGGTGATGGAAATTCTGTCCAAAACAACTACGGCTATTGCGGAAGGTGAAGTATTGCAGTTGTTAAACTGTAATAACCCGGACACCACCGAACAGAAATATTTAGAAGTCATCGCCCGTAAAACCGCTATCTTGTTCAGCGCGGCAACGCGTTTGGCGGCGGTTATCTCCGATGCCGATGAGGCAACTCAAGAGGCCTTGGCGACTTATGGTCAAGAATTAGGCGTTGCTTTTCAATTGATTGATGACGCCTTAGATTATAAAGCCAGTACCGAAGACTTAGGTAAAAACCTGGGTGATGATCTAGCGGAAGGCAAGCCCACATTGCCGTTGATTTACGCCATGCAAAAAGGCAGCGTAGAACAGGCGGCGGTGATTACCGATGCCATCAAACAAGGCAGTCGCGACGCCTTTGCGGAAATTTACGAGATTGTGAAACAAACCAACGCCATCGAATATACCGAACGCTGCGCAGACGCCGCAGCGCAAAATGCCATCGACGCCTTGTCAGTACTGCCGGATTCCGATTACAAAGCGGCGTTGGAATTATTGGCGCGTTTTGCAGTGCAAAGAGATCATTAGGTTTGTTGAGATTAAGGGAACCCAAAAAGCATAGGATGGAAAAGCGCAGCGCATTCCACCATGATGATGCATAAACAACCAATTATACGTCAACGAAGCGTAAAGCCGGGAAAGCTACAATATTTAACGCTTGTATGCCTAATTCAGGCTTAAGCTGCAGTTTTACCAATTAGTGTTTAGATGGGGACCATGGGGTCATCCAACTTGATTTGCTTTAGCTGTAATTTAGTATGAACAAAATTAGGTGAATCCGTTGATAAGTGGCAGCATGGCGGATACCCTTTTATTTCAACTTTTGAAGGTAATCCGAGCTTTTTAATGATTCACAGAAAATCAAGTTGGCCGACTCCATGATTTATATCAGATTGGAAACAAAAGAAAGTCACCTTTCAATCTTTGGTTTGAAACCAATAGGGTCAGACTCGATTGATAGTCAGTATAGCCTCTATATTTTAATCATTTTACCAGTAATCAGGCTAGTTTTAGGTTGAAAGCAAAGAAAATAATATTCAATCGAGTCTGACCCCATTGGTTGATCGAGTCTGACCCCATTGGTTGAAGATCATCGTATTTAATTTGAATCTCAATACCTTTTAGTTGGGTGTCGAATTCTTTCAAAATTTGAGTTATTTTAGACTCGTTATACCCTTGCCGTCTCAACCCTTCAGCAGTGAGATTGAGTAACGGTACACTTTCTCCTGCACGCAAAAAATAATTTGAATTCGTAAAAACATAAAAATTATCCCATACTACCTTTTTCTTGAACTCAAACAGTTCTGCTAGATTAAGGACAGATTTTTCGTTTTTTGTGAAATTAATTTTTTTAACTACGGCAGTGCCAAGACCATCATTTTGCAAACTAATTAATTTTACCCCTATGAATCCAGATGATCCTAAATCTAATAAAGGACGAATATTTGCTTTTGCAATTTCATTACTCTGTGCTAATTGCTCACGAAATCGTTCTGCACTTCTATTTTCCGTATTAAACGTGATAGTCAAAGCAACGACAGCCACAATTAACGAACCAATATTTGCTCCAATTTGAAGCCATTCAACTAAGTGATTACGATTTTGTGGACTCATAACTTTCCTTTTCTAGCGCCAGCAATCATGGGAGAGTCGTGTTAGCGGCGAATCCCGTTAATGTACTTGTTAAATCGAAAGGGTCAATCGAAAGCAATCGAAAGGGCCAGAGTTAATGATTTTTCTTGGATCTACGGTTTTTTGCCTAAATTTCAATGACTCTGACTTTAATACCGCGTCCAGTGGGGACTTATCAATTTAAATCAAGCCCTTACATACTCCTCTCTTGGTTTATTCATTAATGGATATGCCTTAGGTCTTCGTTTGATAACGCGTGGCTGATTGGGGCGTATTC
>SPJM01000344.1 GCA_006844585.1 Methylococcaceae bacterium
GGCCCGCCACCCAAGAGTTAGGCGATAAAGCTTATAAAGCATTAAAACTGCAAGGTTTCGGCGACCACCATATCCACTATTTGAGCGCCGACCCAAGTGAACGAGATGCAGATGGCGACGGGATTAATGATATTGACGCGGAAGCGACATTGGAGAATTTGCAATCAGCTATTACTGAATGGGCGCTAGATGTAGAAGATGTTGTCGTTTTCCTAATCGGCCACGGCGGTCAACAATCCTTACACATCAATCGTGATTTTGTGTTGTCGGCAACACAGCTAAATTCATGGCTTGATGATTTACAATCACAAATATCAGGCAAACTCAGCGCTATTATTGATGCTTGTTATTCCGGTAGCTTCATCCCTGTTTTAGCCGCCCAAGATCGTTACATACTCAGCAGCACCAGCAGCGATTCTTTAGCGATTATTGCCAATAAAGGCGGCACCACTTCCTTTTCATATTATTTTTGGGATGAAGTTGTTTTTAGCGGACGTTTAGGTTTTGCCTTTAGCAGCGCCCGGCAATCTATGAGTCGGCAATTGGTTGGCGGAGGCAAAACACAAAAAGCAGTGCTCGATACCAATGGCGACCGTAGCGAAACCAAAGAGGATTACACACTTATCAAAAAATATTGTTATGGATTATGTAATAGCAAAGCTTCCGTTGCGCCCGAAATTGAAAGCGTTGCGCCGCAGGATGAGTTAAACGGTCAGTTAAAAGCGACCTTAAGCTTAACTATTTCAAATTCCAGCAATGCTATCGCAGACGCCTGGGCCACCATACAACGGCCTGATTATCATTTTCCATCCGACGACAGCGCCGTGAACAGCCTGCCTCAAATCAAGCTAAATTGCCAAGGAAAGCAATGCGAAGGCGTTTATGATAATTTCAATTTAAATGGCGAATATCAAGTTACGTTTTATGTGGAGGATACGGAAAACAACACTTCCTTACCGCGCAGCGTTAAATTACATCAAACCGGCAGAGATGATCGAGAGTGGGATGCGTCATCCGTATTTGAATCAACGACAGGTTTGTTAACGCTTAAAGACATTGAGGTAGGCGGTCAACATTATTATGTGGAGCTAAAAGACCAAGGCGATTATGTTTTTAGCGTTCATTATGTTCAACCTTTAGCAGGTTCAACCCATACCAAACTATCTAAATTTGACGGCCAAAAAGTTATAATTCCCAGCGTTTTAGCATTGGGCAATTTTTATTCGCTCAATCTGTTACTGCAAGACGGATTTTTGTTTCAACTGGATTTCGGCAGCATTGCAATTGCCGACGAATAAATTTCCAGACATATTTGTCTCCACTGTATGGAACATCTATCTCATCCCTCTAAAGCGGTAGCAGCTCAGATTTCAGTCTGAGCTGCTTTGGGATTACCCAAGTCTCTTGCTTAATGGGGTAAATATCCCGTCTGTTTCAAATAGAAAACCATTCCCGCCTAAAAGAATACATAATAAATCAACCCCAACCCCGCCAAAGTCATAATGGCGCCGACAATTGAAGCTGCGACCGGAAACACCATCAAATCAGAACTCAATTGATATGCCTCACTATACTCATCAGGGTTGACCAAAATATCCACCCATTCATTGCGTGAGACAGACTTTTGACTGG
Organism: Methylococcaceae bacterium; assembly: GCA_006844585.1. Lineage (GTDB taxonomy): Bacteria > Pseudomonadota > Gammaproteobacteria > Methylococcales > Methylomonadaceae > Methylomarinum. The sequence continues at coordinate 1,633 of SPJM01000344.1, forward strand.
AAGATATCCGAGCGATAAAACGATAGTTCTGATTTAAGACTTTGTATTCAATCACCGGCGCATACATCTCAGTAGATCTGCCGGAAGATGTGCTGTGAGTGACTTCAAAATCGACAACCTGACCTTTTTGGCGCATAAAACCGCGTTTTATGCGGCGCACTTTGAATAGTTCGCTAAGCCCCCATTTCGAAAAGGCTATTCCGGCAAACAACAATAAGAACAGGGTAAAATTTTCTAATTCGTACATCCGTCTCTTCTCCTCCGTTGAATGAAATATTTTGGGTTCAATCGAGAAGTGATTCGGAACTCGCACATTAGTCCTGAAACTTTATCTCATTTTCCTTACACCATCTTTTTAATGCGCTTTCTTGTGCCTGCAATTCAAATTCATACCATTTTTCTAAAATCCCTTTTCTTTCCAGTAGCGCCTTAAATTCCGCATAAGCCCCCCTTCTTCTAAAAATCATCTCAATATCATCTACCTCATTTGCTAAGTGTTGGTAGGCAAAATCAAGCACAAGTTGTTTACCTAATTCCAGTTCATTCTTGTGAGGAATTTCAATATATTTTTTATCTTCAATATCTTCAGGTAATTCGTCTTCCGTGTCCCCAAAATCGGAATGCCAATAAATTTTTCCAGTTTCCTTATTCAAGAAAGCCTGGTTTGTATACATTTGACCACAACTCACAAAATCATTTGCATCCACTATATCTTCGAATTTTACTGTCATAGCGTTCTCTTATAAAACATTTCACACAGTGTAGGCCGGTTGTTGAAATGAAACGACCCAAACATTTTTTGAAAATTTTCCAGCTCGGATATTGATTCGCATTATAATAGTTAGTCATTCGCAAATACTGAAAAAATAACTTAACATGAATGACATTATCCAACAATTGGCGGACGTTTTGGAACAACGCAAACAGGAAGCCGCTGATAAATCCTATGTCTCCAGCCTTTACCATAAAGGACTGGATCATATCCTCAAAAAACTGGGTGAAGAGGCGACTGAAACCGTAATCGCCGCCAAAGGCGGAGATAAAGATCAAATAATTTATGAAACGGCGGATTTATGGTTTCATAGCATGGTCTTATTAGCGCATCAAGGTTTGAAACCGGATGATGTTTTAAAAGAACTGGAAAGACGTTTCGGCTTATCCGGCCTGGAAGAAAAAGCGCAGCGTCAACAATCGAATTAATCAGGAGGCCTTATGGGCATCAGTATTACGCAATTAGTCATTATTTTGCTTATCGTCATTGTCTTATTCGGCACTAAGCGTCTAAAAAACATAGGCGCGGATTTGGGCGGGGCGATAAAAGGTTTTAAAGCCGCCGTTAAGGAAGGTTCTGAAGAAGAGCCTGCATTATCTGAAAAAGACGATGATGTTATAGAAGGCAATACCGTTTCCAAAGAAAAAGATAAGGCTTAGACGCAATGTTTGATATTGGATTCTGGGAATTATGCCTGGTGGGCTTAATCAGTTTATTGGTCATCGGCCCGGAAAGACTGCCGAAAGCCGCTCGCATCGCGGGTTATTGGCTAGGCAAATCCCGCTCCATCGTTGCTAACGTCAAGTCCGAAATCAAAGAAGAGCTGCAGGCTGAAGAAATGCGTCAGATAATAAAGCAACAATCTGAGCTGGAAGAATTTCATAAAGCCTTGCAACAAGGCGAAAATATGATCAAGGATGTTGCAAGCTCAGTGACTGAAACAGGTAAAACCAATAAAAAAAGCGATTAAGGAATGGGCAACGAGGATATAGAAGTCGAGGAAGAACAAACCTTAATCAGCCATTTGATTGAGTTGCGTCAACGGCTGTTATGGTCAGTATTATTTGTGTTAGTGGTTTTTCTGGCGGCTACGCCCTTTGTCAACGAGATTTATGAGTTCGTTTCCGAACCGTTGATGAAGCATTTGCCGAAAAACAGCTCGATGATCGCCATTGATGTGGCATCGCCTTTTTTCACGCCGTTTAAATTAACCCTGGTCGTCTCGATTTTCGCGTCCATGCCGTTTTTGCTTTATCAGTTCTGGGCGTTTGTGGCGCCAGGGCTTTACCAACATGAAAAGCGGCTGATTTTTCCTTTGTTATTCGGCAGCACAGTCTTATTTTTTGCCGGTATCGCTTTCGCTTATTTCGTAGTATTCCCACTGGTTTTTATGTTTTTATCATCGGCCGCGCCTGAAGGGGTAACGATGATGACCGACATCAGCAAGTACCTGGATTTTATCTTAACCTTGTTCTTCGCTTTCGGACTGGCCTTTGAAGTGCCTATTTTCACCATTTTACTGGTCTGGACCGGCATCACCACGCCTCAAAGCCTGGCGGAAAAGCGTCCTTATGTGATTGTCGGCGCGTTTATCGTCGGCATGTTTCTAACCCCGCCGGACGCCATTTCCCAAACCTTATTGGCGGTGCCTATCTGGTTGTTGTTTGAAATCGGATTGCTGTTTTCCCGATTTTTTAAACGCGGCATTGAGAATCAGGAGATAGTTTAAATTACTTCTCAGAATGATGTTTACCCGGCAAATCAATAATGTTAGCTAAAAAAAACAGTCAAAATGAAACCATCAGTGTAGATGCCTATTTAGAAAGCGAATCAGTCGCTGAAATCAAACATGAATTGATTGATGGTAAAATCTACGCAATGGCGGGAGCCAGCAAGAATCATCAACGCATCGCCGGCAATTTTTATGCTGGGTTAAGAAATCATCTTGTTAACCAACCTTGTGAAGCTTTTGGGTCGGATATAAAAGTTAAAGTTGGCGATAATTTCTTTTATCCGGACGCAATGGTAGTTTGCAACGACGATGAAGAGAATGATTATTACACTGATTCACCCGTCATTATTATTGAGGTGTTATCCAAATCAACTCGAAAAAACGACAAAACCAGCAAATTAATTGCTTACCTGAATATCCCAAGTCTTCAAGAATACGTGATGATTGAACAAGATTTTGTAGGCATTGAAATACTCAGAAAAAAAGATCATTGGTCTCCAAGGAATTATTTTTTAGGCGATGAGGTCAACTTTGAATCCATTAATTTAACGCTGAAAGTTGAAGAGATTTATCAACGGGTAAACAACGAAGATATGCTGGAATGGTTAGCATCAAAACAGCCGATTTAAATGCCTCCTCTCTGTTTAAGCAATTCAGCAATGTTTTCAGCCATCACTCGATAACCTTCATCATTCGGATGCACCCTATCCGATTTCAAGTCCGAATCAGCCAAAATAGTCGGCAAAGTCTCTAAATCCGCGACGACCTGCATTTCTTCTGCAATTTGCTGGTAAACAGGCGCGCTTTCCATCATCAATAATTTAGGTTTGGGTACGCCCACTATCATCACTTGCGATCCCTGCTCCCGCGCTAATTGAATCATTTGCCGCAAATTCTCGATGCTCTGCCGTTCAGGTACTTGTCGGAGTATATCATTGCCGCCATGGATCAATATTAACAAATCGGGCTGTTCCAATTCCAAAAGCTCGGGCAGGCGTTGTAAACCCCGGCTGCTGATTTCACCGGGAATGCCTTCGTTTATCACGGTCAAACCGGTTAATTCCTGTAAGATAGCCGGATAATCATTATCCTCCGTTGCTCCGGTTCCATAGGTTAAACTGTCGCCGAACGCTAAAATAACGGCATCTGCGGGTAATTTTTGCAACTGCGGTTGATCCGAACCGCAGGCGGTTAAAAAACAACAAACTATTATAATTATTCGCATCATGTCTAAAAACGTATTGATTACCGGCGCCGCCAAACGATTAGGAGCGGCAAACGCCGTTATGTTACACCAACGGGGCTGTAATATTGTTTTGCACTATCATCATTCCGAACAGCAGGCGCTTGAACTGTGTCAACAACTCAACCGCATCAGAGCTGATTCCGCCGTCCCTCTTCAAGCTGATCTGCTCGATTTAAAAGCGGTCAAGTCTTTGGCCGAATCCGCTATGCAGGCATGGGGGCATATCGATGTGTTGATTAATAATGCTTCAGGCTTTTACCCAACGCCCATCAACAAAGCCACGGAACAAGACTGGGAAAGCTTAGTGGGCGGTAATTTAAAAGCGCCTTTTTTTCTGGCTCAGGCGTTGCTGGAATCCTTACAACAACATCAAGGCTGCATTATCAATATGATAGATATTCATGCCGAACGCGGTTTGCCGGATCATCCCATTTACACAATCGCCAAAGCCGGCTTGGCGGCGATGACAAAAAGCCTGGCCAAAGATCTGGCGCCGGATATACGAGTCAACGGCATCGCCCCCGGCGCTATTTTATGGCCCGAACAATCTTTGCCGCCTCAACAACAAAACGCCTTAATCGAGCGCATCGCTTTAAAAAAGAAAGGCGATGCTTGCGATATCAGCAATGCCGTTGAGTTTTTAATTTTTCATGCGGATTATATGACCGGGCAAATAATCACTGTCGATGGGGGGCGGACGCTTTATTGTTGATATGAATGTCATCGCATTCATGTAGGGCTTACGACTGCTCTACACAGATAACCAATCAACCTTGATTTTTTTTTGCTGTAGCCCTGATTTATCGAATTGCCGCCACATGTCCGCATAGTTTTTTTTGCTGACCGGGTGTTGCGAAGCGCCTGCAACTTCAGCTAAAGGCTCCAGCACAAAGGCGTAATGTTCAATTTCATCACGGGGAATTTGCAATCGCCCTTCATGAATGATTTGATCGCCATACAAAACTAAATCCAAATCCAGTGTGCGCGATGAAAATTTTTGGCTATTATGCGTCCGGCCGTGATCCAGCTCAATTTGCTTTAATTGTTTAGCGATCGCCTTGGCCTCTAACTGCGATTGAAAACCCACAATCAAATTATAAAAGTTATCGCCGTCAAAACCGACCGGCGCCGTTTCATAGACGCTGGATACAATGATATCGCCAAACAATTGTTTGATCGCATTGAGGCTGGAAGGAATATTTTTATCCCTGTCGATATTACTGCCTATGCTGATATAGCCGGTGGTCATAAATTATCTTTCGCCTCGTTCGATGATAATCCCTACATCTTTAGCGCGGCTGATGGCGCCGCGCTTGTTCAACATTATTTTGATCCAGGGGATGGAAAATTCCTGTCGCAAAACCTTAGCCAGCTCTTCTATAAGCGTTTCGACCAAAAAAAATTCACTTTGTTCGACAAATTCCACAATGCGTTCGGAAACTGTCTTATAATCCAAAGCATAACTAATATCGTCGGTTTCCGCCGCCCGCTTAATATCATTGGCCATTTCAATGTCAAAAACAAGCGTTTGCTTGATTTCCCTTTCCCAGTCATAGATACCGATGACGGCATTGACTTCTAATCCTCTCAAAAAGATGATATCCATTTTTAATTTTCCGGTTATTATATTATCTAAAATCGTACAGTATCGTGGAAACGATGTTGAGTTACAAGTCTAGTAAGAGGTAAAAATGATTGATTGGTTACTTGTGCCGTTAGCCTATTTATGTGGTTCTGTTTCCAGCGCCATCATCGTCTGTCGGGTCATGGGTTTGGAAGATCCCAGAAGCCAAGGGTCAGGCAATCCCGGGGCGACGAATGTCATGCGCATAGGCGGTAAAAAGGCCGCCGCCATCACTTTGTTGGGCGACGCCTTAAAAGGATTCATCCCTGTGCTGGCCGCCAAATTGCTTGGCGTTGACAGTTTGATATTATCTTGTGTGGTAATGGCCGCATTTCTGGGCCACCTTTATCCTATCTTTTTCGGCTTTAAAGGCGGTAAAGGGGTCGCCACTTCTTTCGGCGTAACGCTAGGCGTTACCTGGTTGCTGGGTATTATTGTTTCCGGCACTTGGTTATTAGTCTATAAAATCGGCAAAATATCATCTTTATCCGCATTAGTCGCCGCCGTTTTAACCCCCGTCTATGTTTGGTTTATCATTGGCGATATCTATCTGGTTATCACTTTTGTGTTGATTTCCATGATTTTACTGTGGCGTCATCGCAGTAATATCCAGCGATTAATCAGCGGGGAGGAAACCTGAAATGGGTTTATTTCGATTAACCCTGCTACTCGCAGCAACGCTGTTATTATTTAGCGAGCCGGGCTTGGCTCATGGCGTAGATCAAAGCACCCGGCAATTTTTAGTTAACAGCCAAGGCGTAGCGATAGCGCCGTTTATCTATATCGGCGCTAAACATATGGTCACCGGCTATGATCATTTACTTTTTTTAGTGGGCGTCATTTTCTTTCTGTACCGAACCCGCGATGTTTTGGTCTATGTCAGCCTGTTCACGCTAGGCCATAGTTTGACGCTGTTAACCGGCGTTTTAGCACATATCAGCGTCAACGCATATTTAATCGACGCCATTATCGGTTTATCGATTGTTTATAAAGGTTTCGATAACCTGGGAGGCTTTAAAAAAATTTTCGGCTTCCAACCCAACACCCGCATCGCGGTGATGATTTTCGGTTTATTTCATGGTTTCGGCTTAGCAACCAAACTTTTAGATTTTCAGCTTCCGGATCAAGGCTTATGGAAAAATCTTCTCGCCTTTAATATCGGCGTTGAACTAGGGCAATTTTTCGCTTTATTATTTATCGTTATCGCCCTAAATGTCTGGCGCCGCTCGCCCAGCTTTTACCGATTTTCAACCACAACCAATACCGGATTAATGGCGGGCGGCTTCATTTTATTCGGTTATCAAATGACAGGCTATTTCATCGCCAGCTAATATGAGCAATCAAGACACCCAAACACCTTCCACCCAATCATTAATTATTTCCAGCCTGTGCGCCGTAGTGTTAGCGACAGTCGTGCTGTTTCTGTTTATATTACCGGCCGAATACGGTATAGACCCAAGCGGACTGGGCAAAAAAATCGGCCTGACCGCTTTAGCGGAGGCATCATCAAACGCTAATGCCAAACCAACCATCATGTCTTGTAATCAGCGCCTGGATAACTGGCAAGATGCTATCAGCATAGAAATTCCGGCCAACCAGGGGGTGGAATATAAATTTCTGCTGGATAAAGGCGCTAAAATAGAATTTGCCTGGCATACTCAAGGCGGCGAATTATATTTCGACTTCCACGGCGAACCTAAAGGCGATACCAGCGGTTATTTTCAAAGCTTTAAAGAAGCTACCGATCTAAAAAATAGCGGCGAATTGACTGCGCCTTTTAGCGGCTCGCATGGTTGGTATTGGGAAAATCGGCAAAACCGCCCGATTACCGTGCAACTCAGTACACGCGGTGAATACCAAATTCTTGGAATCATGTAGTATACTACTGACAAATAGTTGTGAAACTTAAGCAACGCTTTAGTTAAACCATTCCTGATGTATTTTTGAAATTATGGCCTCCCAACAAAACTCGGAATTTTCCAGCGCAACTCAACTGATCAAAACAGCAATACACCACTTCAAGCTTAATTATTCGTCACCAGCATCTTTAATCAATAATAAAACGAAATCAGCGGCTTTAGCGCTACTCATAACCCCGCTGGTCGGCCATGCTGAATTGATTCCGGAAGATTTGGTCTCCATGTCTCTGGACGAATTATCGCAATTGGATGTCATCGTCACTTCGGTCAACAAAAAACCGGAGCCCTTATCTAAAACAGCCGCCGCGATTCATGTCATCACTCACCATGACATCCGCAAATCAGGGGTTACCACTATACCGGATGCGCTGAGAATGGCTCCCGGCATCCAAGTCGCCCAAATCGACCAAAACAAATGGTCAGTCACGGCCAGAGGCTTCAGCGGTCGTTTCGCTAATAAATTATTGGTGATGATCGACGGTCGTACTGTCTACAATCCGTTTTTTACCGGCGTCTTTTGGGAAATGCAAAACGCCCAAATCGACAATATTGACCGCATCGAAGTGGTGCGCGGCCCAGCCGCCGCTTTATGGGGCGCCAACGCCGTTAACGGCGTTATTAATATCATCACCAAGCCGTCTGATAAAACTCAAGGCGGCGTTGTATCGGCGGCTGTCGGCAATATGCTTAAGCAAGGTTTTATGCGTTACGGCGGACGCATTGCCGATCAAGCTCATTACCGCTTGTATGCGGATTATCAATACCATGACGACGGTATTGATGATTTTGGACAAGACACTTCTGATCATTGGGATCAAGGTCAGGGCGGAGCGCGAATTGACTGGCAACCGAATCAACAAAATAAATTCACCCTACAAGGCGATTATTCAAAGGGAAATTCACGCCATACCGATACCCCACCCCCGGGAGCAATTCCGCCTGTTGCAGATCTTAAAGATGTACAAGTAAAGTTTAGCGGCGGCAATCTGATTGCCGATTGGACACACCAGCAAGATCCGGATAATACCTTTTATTTAAAAATGTATTATGATCATTTTGAAAGGAAAGATCGAAGCATCAAACAAATTTATCAAACTTTTGATATGGAATTAAGGCATCGCAGCCTACCAGTCCAAAATTATGAAATAAATTGGGGACTCGGCTATCGCCTTATTGCAGACAGTGTGTATGGAAAAGCCGGTTTAACTTTAGTTCCCCCTGAACGCTCAACACAAGTATTTAGCGGATTCATTCAAAATGAATTGACTTTTATTCCCGATCAATTAAAAGCCATTATCGCCATGCGCCTGGAGCATAATGATTATACGGGGCTGGAATTTCAACCGACAGCGAGATTAATGTGGACGCCTAATCAAAATCACAGTTTTTGGGCTTCTTTTTCCAGAGCTGTGCAAGCCCCTTCGCGAAATACTTCCGATATCCGCCTAAATTTAAAAAGCATACCCGGAACCCCTCCCGTGTTAGTCGCTTTAGTCGGCAATTCAGAAGCCAACTCGGAAGAAGTTTTTGCATATGAAACCGGTTATCGATTTCAATTTTCCGATAAATTCAGTTTGGATTTAGCTGCTTTCTACAACATTTACGATGAACTAAGAACCATTGAACCCGGAACGCCCATTCTGGAATTAGACCAACAGCCCGTACGCATTCTGGCTCCGCAAAATGTGGATAACAAATTAGAAGGCGAGACCTATGGATTTGAAGCCGCTCTATTCTGGAAAGCCCATGACAAAGTCAAATTTCATGCCGCATACACATATACTAAACTGAACCTGCACTACAAAGATAACAGCCTGGACACCATTTATGAGGCCGCCGAAGGCGAAACGCCACAACAACAAGCTTCGTTACGCACAGATTTAACGCTTAGCGAACAAATTAACACTCACTTATGGCTTCGCTATGTGGACAGCCTACCGGCGCAACAAATCCCTGATTATATAACTTTAGATGCTCGAATCTCCTGGCAAGCGCATCAATCCTTAGAAATATCCGTTACCGGGCAAAACTTGCTGGACGGTCGACATCCGGAATATAAACCGGAATTAATCGGTCTCACCACCAGTCAAGTCGAACGCAGTATTTTAGGCAAAATAGAATGGCGGTTTTGATGCGAAGCGAAAAACGATTACTTACCTTTTCTGATAAATTTCTTTCGGGTCTTTAAGCACCCCTTCTTTTGCTTGCCATTGCCCATCGGCCAAACTACGATAAAAACAACTCTGGCGACCGGTGTGGCAAGCAATGCCGCCTTCTTGCTCAATCTGTAGCAAAATCACATCTTCATCACAATCCAATTGGATATCCAACACTTTCTGCCGATGTCCGGACTCCTCGCCTTTCCGCCATAATTTGTTCCGCGAGCGCGACCAATATATCGCGTAGCCTTGTTCCGCCGTCAGTCGCAACGACTCTCGATTCATCCAGGCGAACATCACCACTCGGCCGCTATCAGCCAACTGGGCGATGGCGGGAACCAGCCCGTCGTCAGTCCAGCGAATTTCATCCAGCCATTGTTCAGTCATTACAAACGCACCTCTATGCCTTGGCTCTGCATATGCTTTTTAGCCTGTTCGACGCTATATTCGGCAAAATGAAAAATACTGGCCGCCAAAACCGCATCCGCCTTACCTTGCAACACGCCTTCCGCCAAATGATCTAAATTACCCACCCCGCCGGATGCAATCACCGGCACCGAAACCGCTTCACTGATCTTACGGGTTAACACCAGATCAAACCCTTCACGAGTGCCGTCTCTGTCCATACTGGTCAATAAAATCTCTCCGGCGCCGTAATCCACCATTTGTTTCGCCCACTCTATGGCGTCTATACCGGTCGGCTTGCGCCCGCCATGGGTAAAAATCTCCCATTGATTTTCGCCGGTTTGTTTGGCGTCTATCGCCACCACAATACATTGCGAGCCGAATTTTTCCGCCGCCTCGCGAACGAAATCCGGATTAAATACCGCTGCGCTGTTAATACCGACTTTATCGGCCCCGGCATTCAGCATGGTGCGGATATCATCAACCGTTCGAATGCCGCCGCCTACGGTTAAGGGAATAAACACCTCACTGGCGACCTGCTCCACCACATGCACGATGGTATCCCGATTATCATGGGTGGCGGTAATATCCAAAAAGGTGATTTCATCAGCGCCCTCTTTATCATAACGCCGCGCAACTTCAACCGGATCGCCCGCATCGCGAATATCAACAAATTGGACGCCCTTAACAACGCGCCCATTATCAACATCCAGGCAAGGAATAATTCGTTTAGCTAAGCCCATTTATGCAAAACTCTCCGCTAATTTTTCCGCTTCCGCAAAATCTAAAGTACCCTCGTAGATTGCTCTACCGGTAATCGCGCCCATAATGCCTTCATCAGCCACCGCGCCCAATGCTCGAATATCATCCAGATTGGTAATCCCTCCGGAGGCAATCACCGGAATGTGTATGGAACCGGCTAATTTAGCAGTCGCCTCTACATTGACCCCTTCCATCATGCCGTCACGGGAAATATCCGTGTAAATAATCGCCTCCACGCCTTGGTCTTCAAATTTCTGAGCCATATCGATAACATCATGACGAGAAAGTTTGGACCAGCCGTCAATCGCGACTTTTCCATCTTTGGCATCCAAACCAACAATGATATGTCCAGGAAACTCAACCGCTACATCGGCGACGAAATGCGGCTCGCTAACCGCTTTGGTGCCGATAATGACATATTGCACCCCAGCATCTAAATAACCCTGAATGGTGTCTTCATCCCGAATGCCGCCGCCGATTTGTACAGGCACATCCGGGAAAGCCTCTGCAATCGCTTTGATCACACCGGCATTTTTCGGCTTACCCGCAAATGCGCCGTCTAAATCCACCAAATGGATTCTTCGGGCGCCGGCTTCCACCCATTTGCCCGCCATGGCTACCGGGTCATCCGAAAAAACAGTATTATCATCCATGCGCCCTTGGCGCAATCTTACACATTTCCCTTCTTTTAAATCAATTGCAGGTATTAAAAGCATAGCGATTTCTCTGTATTTATAATAATTTTTAGAAAACCTGATTTAAACTTGGCCATCCCAATGTAAAAAATTTTTCAACAACTGCAAACCCATGGTTTGACTTTTTTCAGGATGAAACTGCACGGCAAAGATATTATCCTTGGCCAAGGCGCAGGCAAACTCATCCGGGTAAAAACTACTTGCGCTCAAGTACTGTTGTTGAGCCGGAACGGCATAATAGCTGTGAACAAAATAAAAACGGCTGAATTGAGGAATATTCGCCCATAAAGGATGCGAAGCTTGTTTAACTTGATTCCAGCCCATATGCGGAATTTTCAAAACCTCGCCATCGTCGCCCCGCAAACCGTCTGCAAAATGCACCACTTTGCCGGGTATCAAATCTAGGCACTGAGTATGATCATTTTCTTCGCTTTCGCTCAATAATGCCTGCATGCCCAAACAAATACCCAATAAAGGACGCTGCCCGGCTATTTCAGAGATTACTTCAGCCAAACCGGTCTGTTGCAAAGCGCTCATGCAATCGCGAATAGCGCCGACGCCGGGAAACACCACCCGGTCCGCCTTTTGAATAGCGTTTTTATCGGAAACAATTTGAACATTGACGGATGAATCGGCATGTTGCAATGCCTTGGCGATTGAATGAAGGTTGCCCATACCGTAATCAATAACAGCAACTGATGACATAACTGATTTTTTTCGTTCGTTGATGAAACGGAGTTTGTTGATTCCGATTTTGTTGTTATAACATTCCTTTAGTAGACGGTAGTATACCCGCCATTCTTGGATCTTCCGCAATAGCCATGCGAATTGCTCGACCCAAAGCCTTAAAAATGGTCTCGGCTATATGATGAGCATTGCGGCCTTTCAAGCTATCGATATGCAAAGTCACATGCGCATGATTAACGAAGCCTTGAAAAAACTCGACGAACAAATCCACATCAAAAGCGCCGATCATAGAGCGGCTAAATTCAACATCATAGCTTAGCCCCGGCCTTCCGGAAAAGTCGATGACCACCCGCGATAAAGCTTCATCCAAGGGCACGTAGGCATGACCATAACGGGTAATCCCTTTTTTGTCGCCTAAGGCCTGAGTAAACGCCTGCCCCAAGGTAATCCCCAAATCTTCAACCGTATGATGGGCGTCAATATGCAAATCACCCTGCGCTTTAATATCCATGTCGATCATGCCGTGCCGTGCCACTTGATCCAACATATGGTCCAAAAAAGGCACGCCGGTATTAAATGAGGCAGCGCCTTGTCCGTCCAAATTGATGCTGACGCTAATCTGGGTTTCTAAAGTATTTCTTTCGACCGTAGCCGTTCTTGCTGTCATGTTATTTCAAAGAAATTGAATATTTCAATCGGGCGCTATTTCGAGCTTCATAGCGTTATAAAACGCCATTCTACTATGAATTTTAAAACCCTGCTGAAAACAATATACTTCGCATGGTTACCAAGGCGAAGTCTGTTCTTATCTCGACGCTCTTTTGCGTTCGATCTCAGTGAGCAGTTTTTTACGCAGACGAATTGACTGCGGCGTCACCTCGACCAGCTCGTCATCGCCAATAAACTCCAGCGCTTGCTCCAAAGTCATTTTCTGAATTTTAGTCAAAATCATGTTTTCATCACTGCCAGCGGCTCTGATGTTGGTCAATTGCTTGGCCTTAGTCGGATTGACCACCAAATCATTGGAACGCGAATGGATGCCGACCAACATGCCCTCATAAACCTCTTCGGCATGGGTAATAAACAACTCGCCTCGGTCTTGCAAATTGAACAAGGCAAAGGCCAAAGCTTTACCTTTCACCATAGAAACCAAAACGCCGCGATTACGTTCGCCCACGCCGCCTTCTTTCATAGGACCATAGTGATCAAAAACATGATACAACAAACCGGAACCGGAAGTGCTGGTCATAAATTCAGTTTGAAAACCAATCAGCCCCCGCGAAGGCATAATGTATTCCAGACGAATCCGTCCTTTGCCGTCGGGCACCATATTTTGTAAATCGCCTTTTCGCTCCCCCAGCTTTTCCATGATCGCGCCTTGGTGATCTTCTTCCACCTCAATCGTGACCATTTCAAAAGGTTCGCACATTTCGCCGTCAATTTCCTTAATAATGACTTCCGGCCTGGAAACACCCAGCTCATAACCTTCCCGGCGCATATTTTCAATCAACACTGATAAATGCAACTCGCCGCGACCGGACACTTTAAATTTATCCGGGTCATCGGTATCTTCCACCCGCAAAGCCACATTATGCTGCAATTCTTTATGCAAGCGATCACGAATCTGTCGGGAAGTCAAAAACTTCCCTTCGCGACCGGCAAAGGGCGACGTATTAACCTGGAAAGCCATACTGACTGTCGGCTCATCCACCGATAAAGGGGGCAAGGCTTCAACCGCCTCCGGGTCGCATAAGGTATCGGATATTTGTAATTTATCAATGCCGGTAAAGGCGATAATATCGCCCGCGCGCGCTTGTTTTACCTCAACTCTTTCCAAGCCGTGAAAGCCGAATATCTGTAACATTCTTCCACTACGGGTTTTGCCCTCCATATCGACAATCGTCAACGGCATATTGGTTTTTACCACGCCGCGCTTAATCCTGCCGACGCCGATTACGCCCACATAGGAATTATAATCCAGACTGGTCACCTGCATTTGAAACGCCCCGTCCAAGTCAACATCCGGCGGACTGACCTTTTCAACAATGGTTTCAAACAAAGGCTCCATATCGCCGTCAAAAACATCATCTTGCAAACTGGCGTAACCATTCAGCGCGGAAGCGTAAACAATGGGAAAGTCCAACTGATCATCGGTTGCCCCCAAGCGATCAAACAGGTCAAAAGTTTGATCAATCACCCAATCGGGTCTGGCGCCCGGCCTGTCAACCTTGTTGATCACTACAATAGGGTTCAATCCTAAAGCGAAGGCTTTCTGGGTGACAAAACGGGTTTGCGGCATGGGGCCGTCAACCGCATCAACCAATAATAAAACCGAATCGACCATTGACAACACACGCTCAACCTCGCCGCCGAAATCAGCATGCCCCGGCGTATCAACAATATTGATGTGATAGTCTTTCCAATCAATGGCGGTATTTTTCGCCAAAATAGTAATGCCCCGCTCTTTTTCCAGGTCATTGGAATCCATCACCCGCTCATCCACCTTTTCATGCGAAGCAAAGGTGCCGGATTGTTGTAAAAGTTGATCAACCAATGTAGTTTTCCCATGGTCGACATGTGCAATAATGGCAATATTTCTAAGTTTTTCGATCACTGTATTAGAATGATAAGTTAATATTCGGAGTAACAATCCGCCCGCAAAGCATTACAAAAGACAAAGCCGACCCAATATCGAAGGACTGTTATCTGTAAAAAAATGGGAAGATTGAAGGAATGCGCTGTCTTCTATCAGCTAAAGGTTGGTGTTGTTACATTCAAGAAAAATATCTCTGTAGAAATTCAGCGTCCTGTTGATTAAACGGACGTAATTTTCTGACCAATATAATAAGCTTCGTTGCGGTCGCCGGATTGCAAATCGCCAATCCGAGCATTTTCTTGATAATAAACCGTCTTTAATGCTTGAAACATCTGCAACAATTCATTTTCTTGCAATAGAAAGTCAGGATTATTCGGGCCGACGGCATTCGGTTTATCTTGAATGAATGTTTGATAGAAAAGCAGCCCTTTTGGTTTTAAAGCGGCCATTATCTCATGACTCAGCCGACGGTCAAGGTAGCGACTGATAATTATCACGTCAAATGTATTGTTCGGCAGTAAATCAGGCGTAATGTCGACTTGCTTTGAGGCAATTTGCAACTGATTGCTTTTTGCATATCGGTCTAAAAAAGCTAAAGCGACATCGGAAAAATCCCATGCTTGAACTGAAAGCCCTTTTTCAGCTAAAAAACAAGCATTGGCTCCTGCTCCGCAAGCCAAATCCAAGGCTAATCCCGAGTCCGGCAATAAGAAATCATTTTCAAACAAAACCTTTGCAGTTTCGGGCATTGCCGTTTGCCCTCGATATTTGGCATTCCATTTTTCTCGGTTACTACCCATCAGCTTGTCATTGTTTTTTATGGCGTGTAAGCGCCGGGTCATGGTATGGCTAAAATCGTATCAACAATTGGCGAAAGGCTCATCGTAAACTATTGCATACCTGTTCTGGCCGGCAGCCACTCTTGGGCAAAATCAATAAAAGAGCGTACTTTGGCTGATAAATATTTACGGTGCGGATAAACAACATGAATATCCAAGGGATCAATAGAATAATCCTGCATCACAGGCACTAATTTACCTTTTTCCAAATCCCGCCCGACAATATAATTTGGCAACATCACCAAGCCCAAGCCATTCACAGCCGCCACTCTGATCGGATCAGCCATATTCGCCTGCATTCTACCAACCACATTCACTTCCCGGGGCCCAAGAATACCTTTAAAGCGCCATTTATTAAACGGCGGGATCGCCCAGTTCACCAAACAACTATGATCTTCCAAGTCTTCAGGATCATGAGGTTCGCCATGCTGCTCCAAATACTCCGGAGAGGCGCAGATTATCAATGCCGATGTAGCCAACTTTCTAGCCACCAAACTGGTATCGCTGATTGAGCCCAAATAAATGGCAATATCAACGCCTTCATCAATCAAGTCAACTTGACCGCCTTTAAGAATCATCTCGACTTGCAAATCAGGATAAATTTTCAAATATTCAGTCAACGCGGGCGCAATCTGAGTGGCGCCTAACACCGGCGGCGAACTGATCTTTAATACCCCGCGCGGTTCACGCTGGAGATGGGTGACCGCCGCCTCCATCTCTTCCACATCCAGCAAAACCTGCTGACAACGCTCCAAATAAGACTCGCCTACCTCGGTTAAACTCAAGCTTCGGGTTGTCCGATTAAATAATCGTATATTCAGCATGCTTTCCAATTGCATAATATGCTTGGTCGCCATCGCTCTGGAAATGCCTAAATCTCTTGCCGCGCCAGCAAAGCTCCCCGCTTTTGCAACCCTGACAAAAACGCCCATACTTGTCAATTTGTCCATTCACCCTTCTCCACTATCGTTCTCCCCGCCACAGCTCGCTGCCATCCCAAAAAAAGCATTTCAACACCCGAGCCGACCACAGGCAATCGCATAAAACCATCAATTTAAAATTATCTCTTATTAGTTTACAATTTATTAACTATAACCGCTATTGTAAACTTTTTATTTGCAGGTATAGTAGAGACCTTAGTAACAGCATCAAGTTCTTGACTGTCCGTCATACTTTTTAGCTAGTAGCTAATATTTGTAATCCTCCTTACTCCTTAGCTTCCATCGTGCAGATTTCTATAGCGCGGTGGAAGTTTTTTTGGAATCCTCTTCATATTCGTTCAAAAACTCCGGCACCAATTGCGTCAATAAATATTTAATCCGTGCGTTATCATATTCATCGCAAGCGGATTCGATACTATCCAGCTTTTCAAACCAATCGCTACGATCAACAAATTGCGCTTTGGCTAGTTGCAGTTTATCATAACCTGTTTCCACCAAACTTTCTTGCTGATAAAACAGTTCCTCATAGAGCTTTTCGCCTTTCCGTAAACCGATAAATTCTATCGCAATATCCTGATTAGGCCGTTTACCGCTTAACCTGATCATTTGCTCGGCTAAATAAGCAATTTTAATCGGCTCGCCCATGTTCAAAACAAATATCTCTCCGCCCTCACCCACCGATTCAGCTTGAATAATTAAACGGCATGCTTCAAGTATGGTCATAAAATAACGTTCGATTTCCGGATGAGTGACTGTAACCGGCCCACCCCGCCGAATCTGTTCTCGAAACAACGGCGCCACGCTGCCGGCGGAATCCAATACATTGCCGAAGCGCACGGTGATAAATCGGGTTTCAGCCGATTGATCAAAATTTTGACATAATATTTCCGCCGCCCTTTTTGCCCCTCCCATAATATTGGTTGGATTAACCGCTTTATCGGTAGAGATCAGGACAAAACATTCAACATTCGCCGCCAAAGCCTCTTCCGCCATCACCTTGCTGCCGATCAAATTATTATGCACCGCCTCTCTCACTTGGCTTTCCAATAAGGGCACATGTTTATAGGCGGCGGCGTGGAAGATCACTTCCGGTCCATAGTCCTCCATAACCTTCCTAACCGATAAACGATTGGTAATATCGCCCAACACCGGGCGATAATCCAATTCCGGAAATTGATCACTTAGGGCCCGGTCAACGTTATATAAATTGAATTCGGATTGATCCAGCACAATGAGCAACCTGGGCCCGATCTCCGCCAACTGCTTACATAACTCAGAGCCGATAGAACCGCCTCCGCCGGTTACCAATACTACTTTATTTTTCAAACTCCTTTTAATGCCTTTCCAATCCAAATGCACCGGCTTGCGTCCTAAAATATCCTCAATCGCTACATCGCGCAGACTCTCCCGAGTCACTTTTCCGGCCAATAAACTTCTTACCGACGGCAAAGTTTGGAAAGGCACTTGGCAAGCCTCGCAGATTTCCACAATGCGGCGCATTTCCAGATCAGTCGCTGAAGGAATGGCGATTAAAATCACATCGATTTCCCAAGAAATGACCTGATGTTGTAATTCATCTATACCGCCGACCACCCTTATTCCTCGAATCTCACGATTTATTTTACTTTTGGTATCGTCCACAAAAGCGACCGGAATATAGCCGGAATCAATATCCGAGAGTAAATCTCTAGCCAGTAATTCGCCCGCCGAACCGGCGCCGACGATCAGCGCCCTGTCACCTTCTCTTTCGATAAAAATTTTTTCTTTCCAAAACCGATAGACAAAACGGGGAACGCAAAGCAATAACAACAACAAACAAACATATAAAGGCACAACCGCGCGCGGAACGCCATCCAAGCGGTCAAACAAAAACAATGTAGTCGCCACTAAAAAGATGCCTAACAATACCGATTTGGTAATGCGGATTAAATCCGGCAGCGAGGAAAAGCGCCAAACGCCGCGATATAGGCCATAAACCCAAAACATAGCGACCTGAACGGCCATGACATAAGGTAAAAACAAAAAGGCGGGATACCAGAAAGAATCAGGAATGGTTTCCAAATTAAAACGCAGCCAATAGGCTCCAAACCAAGCAACCGGAATCATGATCAAATCATGAATCAAGATCGTCGTTCGCGAACGAAATTTAATATTCATTTGACGAAGCAACCTCTCTTCCTGCTCTCATTTGATTCACAAACCATAACAAAGGCGCATAAGCAAGCAACAACCCTATCATTCCGGTGTCCGGCATATAAAAAGTCCCTATTGCAAACGGCAGCAGCCAAAATAAATTAATCGCCCAAACGCCCCATAACACTTTGTCATGTCCATATTTACGCGCCGCATATTGATACGCATGGGTACAATGCGCTTGATGCCATTTTTGGCCGCTCAACATTCGATAAACCAAGGTAAAACTTGCATCGACAATAAAAACTCCCATTAAAATCAATCCTGGGATCATCAAATTAGGCAAATGCTTTACGCCTATTAATATAATGACGGCAATTTGCAATCCAAGAAAGCAGCTCCCGGCATCGCCCATAAATATACGCGCGCGCGGCCAATTCCAAAACAAAAAACCCAGCGTGGATACAGCCAAACACAATGCAGCATTCGCCAACGACGGCGCACTCCACTGTAAAAAACCAGCCAAGGCCGACAGTACGAAGATGGCTTCTGATCCGGCTATACCATCCGTTCCATCCATGAAATTGAATAAGTTTAACATCCAAATTAAATATATAAGACCCAATAAATAACCCGGCCAAGCCAAATCAATGGTAAACGG
This sequence comes from Methylococcaceae bacterium, assembly GCA_006844585.1. Taxonomy (GTDB): domain Bacteria; phylum Pseudomonadota; class Gammaproteobacteria; order Methylococcales; family Methylomonadaceae; genus Methylomarinum. The sequence goes on from SPJM01000344.1 coordinate 20,804, forward strand.
CCCCACTGTAAACTTCGGCAAACCGTTCAACATAAGCATTATCAACCCCGCAACCAGCAGCTGAAACAGCAAGCGAATACTTGCCGACAGATTATGTTTATCATCCCAAAAACCTAAAACCGCGACAGCTAAGGCTAGCGCTAAGATCACGCCCTCCGCTGAGCGCCAATAAGCATTCGCAATAAAAACCAAAAGAGCAAAATAGAAACAAATGACCACGGCCAAACCGCCGCTTTTCGGCGTGGGCGTTTGATGTGAACTACGCTGGTTGGGGATATCCAATAATTCAACCTTTAATGCATAAAAGCGCACCAACCCAGTGAAAGCTAAAGCGAACAGTAATAGGATAAAAAATTCATATATTTCCATAGCTTACTACCATCTTCCGTTGAGAACCCTTCCCTAAAAAATAGTCGTTCGGCAACGAAGGAACGGGGATTAAATTCACCTTCCTAAGGTTCAACGCCTTCCCAAAAAGAACGTTGTTGCGGGCTGTATCCAAAATCTTCCTGCGCCGGTTGCGAGCTGAAGGCCATATTTTGATTCATGCGCTCAATCATCGCCAGGGACGCTGAAGAAAAACGGGGGAAGCATTTTAAAAACATCACGCCTAAGCGAAAAAGCCACAGCGGTAAACGAATAATTCGCGTTTTCCTGCCCATATCGTCAAAAACTTTGGCCACCATTTGGCGATAACTCATTTCCTCAAAACCGGATAAAGTATACGCTTTATTACAACTTTTCTCATGCTTTAATGCGAGGATGCAGCCCCGCGCAATATCGTCAGCATGCACCGGCTGACGCAAGCCCTTGCCTCCCCCCAAGATAGGAAAAAAACCAAATCGTTGAATAAAAAAGGCAATTCGGCTTAAATTTTGATCGAAGCCTGGCTTATAAATCAAAGTGGGACGAAACAAAGTCCAGTCTATTTCATTTCGCTGCGCCCAGTTGATAAAGCTCTCTTCGCCGCGCCGTAAGTTTTGAACAACTTGCAAATCCTCAGTATTTGAAGAGTCAACTTTGGTAAAGATACTGCTTGAACTTAATGCGATAATGCGCTTTTTTTTACAATGATTTTCTAAGCATTGAAAATATCCCGGCAATACCCAAATAGGCGCCAATGAAATCCAAACATCAATACGACACTCCGCCCGCCAAAAATCAGCATTCTCCCAATTCATCCATTTAATGGGTTCACCCGTCGGCTCCGAAATTATTTTTTTTCGCGTGAATGCGTAAACATCAGCGCCCTGTTGCGCCAACAACGGCAATAAACTTCCGCCAACCAGGCTATTAGCGCCTATCACCCCAACAGTTAACGACAAGGCTTCATTCACGAGATTTTTTCAGCATTCTTTTTAATTGTAAGCCCGTCATTAACAAAGCAAACCGCAGCCAAATTGCGCTGATGATCAATAGTGTCAACACACTCGGATAACGATGCCAAAAAAACTTTTTATAAAAGCGCGTCATGCCCTTATGTTTATGCCACTCCACCATTATTTTCCGGTCGCGACTACACCAACCCAGCTCATGCACCAGCACGGCATCCGGCACAAACATTATCATCCACCCGCCTTCCATAAAGCGTTGACACCAATCTAAATCTTCGCAATGCAGAAAGTAGCCTTCATCCCAAACGCCAATGTCTTCTATCGCCGCCCTTTTCACCATCATGCAGGCGCCGGAAATCGCCTCAACCTCAACCGCTTTTTCAGGCAAAGGTTGCTGATGCAAATTAAAATCCACCAGCAATCCGGGAAACCATTTTGCAAACCGGTTTAATTTAAATATTCGCACTAAGGCTCTAGCCGGGGTAGGAATCAAACGCCTGCCGCCCGCTTGCTCCCTGCCGTCCGGAAAGGTCATCAATGGCCCTGTCATGCCGATTTTCGGCGCTGAATGCAAAACACCCAGCAGGCTCTCCATTGCTCCGTTCTGTAATTGAGCATCCGGATTCAAAAATAAAATATTGTCGAAACGCGCCAAGGACAAGCCTATATTACACGCTGCCGAAAAGCCCTGGTTTTGTTGGTTTTTATGTATGCGTAATCGCTCATCCATCCCGAAGGCGATATTCAAATCACCTATGCTATTATCAATTGATGCATTATCGACCACAATCACTTCCGCCGCCGAATAATACTCAAACACCGATTTAACACAGGCAATCAACTTATCACCGGCGTTGAAATTAACGATAACAACAGAAACCGGTCGAAGATCAACCGAACCAGCCACTATACTTCCTTCAGCAATAATACTCTGCAAAACCAGAAAACCGCCTTACTGCTCAGCAGCCTCTTTTTCCAACCAGTTATTCACCGTAATCAACCACTCCTCGTTAATGCCACCGACCAATCGTTCAAAAAACAATCTGTTTTTGATGTAAGTATAACGAGCTTGCAGCAAATCGCGTTTGGCGCGGAACTCCCTGGCCTGCGACAACACCACATCATTAATGGTTTGAACCCCGTATTTAAAACCTTTCTCCATCGCTTCACGCGATTTGGTGGAGGATTCCAGGGCTTTTTGCGCTGCCTTAATGCGCTTTAAACTGGCGTTGCTACTTAAGTAAAAATCCCGGGTATCTTTAACGATTTTCCGCATTGAGGCAATGCGCTCCTGTTTGGAGATTTCCAAACCATAAGCAGCCTCATCAATCCGCCGGGTCGTGCTGCCGCCGGTAAAAATCGGTAAGTTTACATTGACTGCCGCTACCTGCGTTTCAGTGCGCGGCGTTTCGGAGTTTTGGAAGCCGGTATTACTGATATAGTAATTCAATTGAATATCTACCACCGGCAAACGCCGAGATTTCTGCTGAGCCAAATCATTTTTGGCTGCGTCGATTGATTTATCCTGGGCGGTAATCGCCGGGTTTCTATTTTTCGCCTGATCGATCCAGTTTTGAATATCGCCTTCTATCGGCTGATAATCAACATCCTGTTTTAAAGAATAAAGCAATTGGTGCTGCTGTCCGGTTAATTCACTCAACGTTTCGCGAGCCACTACATATTCAGTTTCCGCTTCAATTTCATCGGCAACCAAGGCGTCCAGCTTCGCTTCAATTTCATACACATCGGTGATTTTATTAAGCTGTTTTTTATATTGCTTAGTCACCTGCTGTAATTGCTTAAGGGTGGATTCTTTTTCCTGGCGCACCAAAAACAAATTATCTTTGGCTTCCAGCACATTGAAATAACGCTCAACCACATCCGCCATTAAACTTTGGCTGCTGTCGTTATATTCCGCTTCCAACTGTTTGGTCAATTCCTGATGTTTTTTCCAATCCCAGTATTTGGGCAAATCAACCACTGATTGAGACAGGGAAATATTATACCTTTGCCCCCGATAAGCATCTTCGGCATTACTGCCCGAACGATAAGCGTCATTAAGCGATAAATTGGCGCTGGCGTTAATCTGCGGCAACAATGCGCCTCCTGCTTGGCCCTGTCGAGCTTTGCCCTGCTCAACTCTCAACTTAGCCATGGTTGTATTAGGATCCGCCAATACCGCCAGCCGATAAATCGCCAATAAATCTTCCGCCCACGCTGACTGACTAGTCAGCATAAGCCATACAAAAAACAATTTTTTCATCAGTCCTCTATAAACGCTCTGGCGAAAGCATCAGTCACCGGCTGGGTTAAATATTCAAATAAGGTGCGCTCGCCGGTATTAATCAGCACTTCAGCCGGCATACCCGGCAGCAATTCCAATTCCGCCATTTCCTGGATACTTTCCGGCGTTAACTCCACTTTAGCCTTGTAATAGCTCATCCCGCTCTGTTCATCGATTAAGCTATCCGCCGATAAATTAATCACCTTACCTTCGACCACCGGAGTAATACCCTGTTTGAAGGCGCTGAAACGGACTTCCGCAGTCAAGCCTATATGCACTCGATCTATATCCAAAGGCGAGACTCTGGCGTCAATCACCAACTCTTCATCATCAGGCACAATATCCAATATCGGCGTTCCCGGCATAATAACGCCGCCCTCGGTATGAACTGCTAATCCTAAAACAGTTCCTTGAGCCGGCGATTTAATTTCAGTTCTATCCAGCTTATCTTGAATAGCAATCATCCGCTCACTTAAATCATAGAGCTTGGATTGAGTCTCACTCAATTGATTAACCACTTCTTCTAGGAATTGTTTTTTCAATTGCAATATCTGCAAACGCGTTTCGCCAATTTGAATTTCACTACCCGCTATTGAAGAAGTCAATTCCGCAATTTCGCCGTCAATTTGAGCGTTACTGCGCTGCATATCGCGTAATCGCTGCTTGTCAGCAAAACCCTCCGCCAACAATTCTTTTAAATCAGCAATTTCTTCCTTATAGGAAGCTGCTAACACTCTTTTACTTTGCTGCTGGCCCCGCAGACCTCTGATCGTTGCCTGTAATTGGCTGATTCTTTTCTTAAGTACGGATATTTCGCCTTGGTGTGAACTTTTCCGCGCGGCAAATATCTGTTCTTGCCCGGCCTTCATTTCCACCAACCGGTGATCATCCATTTGCTTTAAACGCTGACTATAAAAAACCTGTTCTTTACCGTCTCTTTCCGACAATAAGCGAGACTCCAAAGTCAGCAAAGTCGCTAATTGAGATTTAATGATTTCCAGCTCCGCTTTAATTTGGGTATCATCCAAAATCAACAAGTCATCATCAACATTAACCTGATCGCCTTCTTTGGCAATCAATTTTTTGACAATGCCGCCATCTAAATGTTGAACGGTTTTGCGATGCGATTTTACCGTCACCGTACCCGGCGCCAGCGCCGAACCATCAATCGGCGCCAGAAAGCTCCACACCCCGAACACGCCGACTGTAAGACACAGCACCGCAAAACCGATATATCGAATCGGCTTATCATCAGTCGGTAAATCATCTACAGTCAAAGATTCCTGATTCATCTCACTACTCCCTTTATATGGTGACCGTTTGAGGCGCTACCGTTTTAACCGGCTGCTGCGCTTGAGCTGCTTTTTTAAACTGCCCCAACACATCGTTTCTATCACCGAAAGTGGCCAGCGCCCCCTCATTTAAAACCAGCATTTTATCCACAACAGCCAAAATGTTTTGCCTATGAGTAATAATCACTACAGTTGTACCTTGCTCTTTTAAACGCTTAAGCGCATTCGCTAACGCCAACTCACCTTGATCATCCAGATTGGAATTCGGCTCGTCCAAAACCACCAAAGCAGGCTTACCATATAAGGCTCTAGCCAAACCGATGCGTTGCCGTTGTCCGCCGGAAAGGGTGCCGCCGGCCGGACCGATAATAGTGTCATAACCTTCCGGCAAGCGTAAAATCAATTCATGCACATCGGCCATTTTCGCCGCCGCCACCACTTTTTCAGAATCAACCTCACTAAAACGCGCGATATTCTCGCTAATGGAACCCTCAAACAGCTCAATATCTTGCGGTAAATAACCAATATAAGGCCCTAAAGCTTCGCGATCCCAAGTAAACACATCCGCAGAGTCCAAACGAATTTTCCCATTGGCGGCCGGCCAAATACCCAGTATGCCTCGCGCCAAAGTAGATTTACCAGCCCCGCTAGGCCCGATAACGGCAAGCGACTCGCCTTTGTCTATATGAAAATTAACGCCTTTAATCGCTGGAGTTTTAGCGCCGGGCGGATAAATTACCGCATTCTCTACCTGCAGTTTACCCTCCGGAGCCGGTAAGGCCATTCTATCCTTGTCTTCAGGAATTTTTTTCAACATCTCATTGAGCCGAGTATATTGTGACCTGGCTGCGACGAATCCTTTCCATGTGCCGATCAGCAAATCAATCGGCGCTAAAGCTCGGCCTAATAATACGGAGCCTGCAATCATCAATCCTGCGGTTAATTCCTGCTGAATAGTCAGGTAGGCGCCTATCCCTAAAATTAAAGACTGAGACGACATTCGAATGACTTTGGATAAAGAACTCAATAAGCCAGCTTTAGAACTGGCGGATGCCTGTAAATCTAAAATATCATAGGAGCCCCTAATCCAGCGCTGCCGAATGGCGTTTAACATCCCCATCGATTCAATAACCTCCGCATTACGCAGACTTTTATTGACGATGGAACGCCCCGCCACCGATAAAGAGTTAGCTTGTTTTAAAGGCTTACTGGTAAGCTTTTCATTGATAACAGCCAGAATCAGTAAAACAATAGCGGCAAATACCGCAGTCCAGCCATACCAGGGGTGAAAGAGGAACATGACGGCGATATAAAACGGCAACCAGGGCGCATCGAAAAAAGCGAATAAGCCATTGCCGGTCATGAATTGTCTTAACGCCGTTAAATCATCCAAAGGCTGAGAAGATAAGTTTTGACCTCCGGAATATAAAGACTGTTTATAGGCGACGTTAAATAAACGGGTATTCAACAAGGTCTCCAACCGGGTACTGACCCTGACTAAGATTTGCGAACGCACCCACTCTAAAAAGCCCAAAGTAATGAACAACGCCAACATAATCAGCGTCAACATTATTAGGGTTGATTCGTTTCCGGTAGGCACGACCCGATCATATAACTGCAACATATAGATCACCGGAACCAGCATCAAAAAGTTGATTACCATACTAAAACCAGCCGCAGCCAAGAACGAGCTTTTACACAAAGTTAAAGCTTCTTCCAAACTGGATTTAACTGAACCCATTATCTAAACCATAATTAATAAAACTTTCTATTATAGCATATGGACATTCCAACAAATGTGATGCGGCAAAATTAAGCCATAAAAAAAACCGCAGTAATCATGAAAGATCAATGCGGCTTCATCAACCATTAAAAACTAAAGGAATAAAAAACATTCCTCTATTCAATCAGGTCAGATAATGATTATTCCGCCGCCGCAGCATCGCCGGAATCAACAGTCCTGGTAGCAGGCAAAGCAGCCGTAACATCCGCTACCGTATCATTACAAGCCGGATGTTCAAAACCGGAACTGCTGGTGTCGTTATAAATGATCTGATCATTACCATCGGCATGAGGCCCTGCCGGCACATAGTCCAATTCAGCAGCATTACGAATGCGCCAAGCAATATTATGATCAGCGCACGATGAGTCTCCGCTCACACCGACTGCGCCTAAAATATTACCGCTACTGTCATATAGAGCTAACCCCCCACCAAACACATTGACGCCGCCAACTTTATTACCCGCTAACGGGTCAGAGGCTGCGCCATAATTTGCTGAAGGCCCTGCATAAGCAGCAGCGGTATCAACCGGATTACTAAACTGTAATCCATATAGACTACCGCCATCACGCGTGGCTTCATGTAAGTTAGCAGTTGACAAGGCAAAACCCGGTAAACTGAACGCATTCGCAGTATTCGCTTTTTGAGCGGAAATCACCCGACTGCCCGGCCACTGATCGCCACGCTCGTCTCCCGAACTAGCAACCGCGCAAACAATGCCATCTCTATTGACGATAGTCGCCCACATTTCAAAACCAAAGCCGCCGTTGCCATCGACATGCGTTTGCGCATCTTTCAACAACCCCTCCAAAATGCCATGAATAGCAGCGCGAGACTCCGCATTCGGACAAATATCAACAACATCTTGCGCTAATACATTTGTCGAAGCGACCCCCATAAGCGCAGAGATTAATACCGGCTTAATCATTTTCTTTATCTTCATTTACACCCTCCAAACAGGATTTCATTAATAGAACAATGGCCGGGCACAACATTGTTTTGCCCCCTCTTTGACCACTACCACTATTGAATTTAGTCTACTATCAAAACCCTGTCAACAGTTCATTAATGAATAAAAAAGACAAGTCAAATGTTCAAGTTAATTCATGTACGTTCTTTAATGCACCGTCTTTTGCGACTCTTCATGCACAGCGAGAGCATGCCGCCAGGGATTTGGGACTTGCCAGTTAGCAGCATCGCTCAAGCGCAATAACTCGCCTATTATCTTATGAATTTCAGGAACCGACATCACCGAAATGACTTCAACGCTGTTTTTATCATCAAGCAGAATAAGCTTAACTTTTTGACTACGGGTAATCGCCAACTTTACCGAATTAACCAGGAATTCGGCCTCAAATATTCTTTCACGGGGCAATACATCTTGAACAATAGGTACTTGCTGCTGCGCAGCTTCATGCTCAAATTGCTGATAACGTTTTTTTTCGGTTTCCGCCACCCTATCCCCTGACAAAGCATCCGCCGAAACACCGCCCGTTTTTTCCAGCCACTCAGCCAATTGCGGCATCACAATCAATAATACGCGACGAGCAAACCAAACAGAAACCATTTGCTTTTCAGCACAATGACTTATCCACTGCAGTCTATCCTGAGCAGGGTCATATCGCAGCGAAACTGACTTCGAAATAAATTGCTTCACAAATTAACCGGCGACAATACTAAATTATTCAGCGGGCAATTCGTTCGCCAATGCCGTTTGATAAGCATTCCGCGCCGTTTTGGCAATGGCTAATTGCATGTTCAGACGCTGTATTTCCGCATCGGTATAACGTAAACTTTGCAATTGGGCCTTGGCGTTATCTGATAAATCTGCGACTTTATACTCTTTATCATTGAACTTAATTACAGCTTCTTGTTGTTCGCTCATTGCTTAACCTTTTTCATTGTAAAAAATCATTTCAACTCAAACTCAACTTAGCCATCGCCATCCGAACATATGTCCGCCGAAAACGACAAGCCATAGCCAATTAAATGGGTATCAATATAATAAACTCAACCCCATCCATAATAATTATCCCCCAGCCTTACGCTAATAATAGCTTTTAAGCAAGCACCTCGACTGCTAAACTATACTTATTCAACAAATTCAGCTGAGCTTTGCATTATCATGCCCCCATAATATACATCCAATTAAAATCATTTCAGCAAAAACCCGACAAAGGAAAGCCTATCATCAATGAAACCCAAAATCCGCTCCCTACCTATATTCTTTACGGTTGTTATCAGCTTCATACTCTCGTTTTTTAAACATTTTTCGGTTTTGCTTTACCCGCTCAGCGGCATCATTTTTTATTTTTATCTACCTATCTTTTACGCCACATCCCGAATGAATATCATTCGCTATCAAGTGAACGGCGAGTACCCCCATATCCGCCTCTATTTAATGGAGCTGAGCATTTGGTTTTTCAGCACATGCTTTTTTTCCTTTATTCTGGCTCACTTTCTGGCGGATCTCTTTTTTGATCACCAAGCCGCCATTTATCATTTTTCATACTTTCTACTCACTGTAGGCGTCGTAGGCATTGCCGTTTCCGAATATTACGCCAACAAAAACAAAGCCGAATATGAATCTGCTAAAAAATTCTTTGAAATACAGGGCTTATTTTACGGTGCAGAAATCATTACCTTAATATTGATTGTATTAATGCTTCATCATTAAAATCAAATGATAAGCACCCAATCATAAAACAACACCCTTATGGTAAAGCCCGGCAACCGCTAATGCGGACGCCACCCCCAACATCAGCAATACTTTATTAAGAAGCTGACGCCGCCGAATCTTCGCCAAACGCTTTGCTTCCTGCTCCAACTGTTTCTGCTCAGCCCATTTTTGAGCCTGAACTTCTTCGTCCAATAACCGCTGATGATAAACCAATAAATCATCAATTTGCTCAACAAGCTCTTTGATCGATTTTTGTCGGGACAAGGAAGATAACGACAGCATCGTCAACAGCATTTTTTGCAGACTCTCAGGCAAACCATCAAAAACATCATTGTCGACAATTTTTTTATTTTTCCAACGCGGTAGAACGCCGGTAATCATTTCATACAAAATGACGCCTATCGAGAAAATATCCGTCCTTTTGGTTTTTTCTTCACTTCTTAATTTATACCAATTTTGCTCAACGCCTTCCCGGTAATGCTCATCCAACCCAAAGTCGGCCACTTTTGCCCGCCCATATTGATCAAATAAAATATTCGTTGGCCTTAAGTTGCCGTGAACAACTTGATGCTGATGCGCACAGACCACCCCCTGACAAACCTGGCGCATTATTTTCAGCGCCTCGCCCCATTCCAGCGGCACAATCATGCGATCTCTCAAAGAACCGCCGTTCATATACTCCAGCACAATAATAAACATGCGTTCGTTCTTGGAAGTACCGTAAATTTTCACGATATGCGGATGCGTCAACGCTTTGATCATATTGCTTTCATGCCACCCCTTACTCCACACCGGTCTTTTTTTAATGACCAATAACGACTGATCGCTACGATTCTGATACAAGTAAACTGCGCCATGCCGCTCTTCCTTGATAATATCCAACACAACAAACTTATTTTTTAACTTGGTCACGCCTTGTTCGGCGCGTTCTTTCTGAGCCTGATTAAGATGCGTTCCTTGCACGATTTTTAACAAGCCGTCTTTGACCTCATCCGCTGAAGTCGGCCTCAGCTTAGGATCAAGCCTTAAGCATTGTAAAATCAATTGATCCAAAGCTGGCTCTATACCACTTGCCAGCGTTGAAGGGCGAATTTCACCAGCCTGCGGCTTTTGGCCGGTACATAAGACGAACATCAAAACGCCCAATGAATAAATATCGCTTAACGGCGTTACATTATCCGCCGAAATACGCTGCTCCGGGGCCATATAAGCTAAAGTGCCGACTAGCGCCTCCTCCTTTCCTTGTTCAGCATGAGAACCGCAAAACCGGGCAATGCCGAAGTCCAGCACATGCGCATGACCTTCGTTATCGATCAAAATATTAGCGGGCTTGATATCCCTGTGTATTACACCGTTCCGATGCGCATACCCCAAAGCCTTACATACCTGAATTAAAATTTCCAGTTTGCGTTTATGGCTTAATTCGCCTTGCGCCGTTAATTTAGCCAAATCCATGCCTTGCAAATATTCCATGATGAAATAAGGCGTTTTGTCTTCCAATAACCCCCTATCGATAATATGGATAATATGCGGATGGTTTAAGCGGGCGATAATATAAGACTCTCGTTCAAACAACTGCAAAGCCATGGAATGATTTGTCAATTGCTGATGAATGACCTTAATCGCCACTTCTCTATTCAATGAATCCTGCGTCCCTTTATAAACAGTCGCCATCCCTCCAGAGCCAATGGTGTCTGTAATCGTGTATCCCGGAATGAGCATAGCTTTATTTAATTTCCATAAACCAATAACAGCTTTGAGTATAGTTCAATGAATTCATTTTCAACTTATTCATTAATTTTCATCAAAATGCCCTTGCATATTTTGAGAAATGGATTATCATAAATTACACTTATTTTTTAATTGTTTATAAAACAATACTAAAGCTAATTATAAGTTTGATTTAAGGAGCGGCCATGCTACACATATATAACCAATTCCCCATCTCCGAATCCACGCTCACCCAAACAAGCGCAGGCGACACGATTTTATTTACCGATAACGCAGTATATGCGCTACAACAATCGGAAACCGCGCGACGACTTATTCATAACACCCTAAAACATATCAATTTATGCGCCAGTAAAGCCGATTTACTGATGCGCAATATTGCGCTTAAAGATATTTTTAAAGAAGTGGCTATTATTGACGATGTTGAACCGGTTTTATTGACCGACGATAACCCTGCGGTAAAATCCTGGAACTAAGTAAGCTATTTGCTCAGAGAGACCTCCTCTTTCTCCTTCAAAACAGGGACGTTTGATTTTTTTCAGATTCAATGAACCTCTGCTGAACTCAAGCTAACGCCATGCCGCCATTCTTCCCTCCCATCAAACCGACTTTTTGCGGCACCACCACCCGAAAATTCCGCTCCCCCGGCAAAGGCGCAATATCAATCTTAACCCCGGTCATTTGCTCAATCACCGCAATATTTGTGAAACAATGCTCGGTCAAGCGCGTTGTCACAAACGAACCGCCGCCGCCCACCAACAAAGGCAATAATAATTGATCAGCTAAATGCTGACTGACCGGCGCGCCGCCGGACTGATACCGCCGCAATAAATCCACCGCGTTTTTCGCCACCCGCTCGGCGCCGACGCCCACAGAACCAATACAAGCCGTCACTTCACAAATGCGCTCATATTCCGCTTGCAACAAAACTATATTGCCCGCGCCTAATGAATCCACCTGTTTAGCGACCACATTGTCCGGATTCAAATCCAAGGACTTGATCAACTGCTTGCGTTCGCGCTCGACGACATGCTCAGGAATCTTGGCGCTCAAACAAAACCCTTTAATAAAAACTAAGCGCCCGCGATCTTCAATACGCCACTGTTGATAATGCTGCGGCGGCGTCAAGTTAATCCGCCAAGCGCCTGCGCCCACCGGATAAAAGCCGTAACGCTCTATGGCCATTTCATAACGCAATCCTTTCTGCATCAATACCGGCATGAAAGCCCGCTCAATGAAGTGATAACTGGGCGCCAATGGGTTATGAGTGCCGCCTTCCAGCACGATAGTTGACGACTTTCCAGATTGCATTAACGCTGGCAGCACCGTCTGCAACACCAGACAAGTGCTGCCAGCACTACCCACCGAAAACCGGTAATCGCCCGCCGCAATCACACCCGGCTCAAACAATAATTCCCGCGAGCCGATGGATGCGCCCTGCACCCGCCCATTGCACACTTGCCGAATGGCGTTCACGCAAGCCAGATGCTGACGCATCAAACCCGGCTTTTTACGCCCCTGTCGAATATGCCGAATACGCACCGCTTTCCCGATACAGGCCGCCAACGACAACGCGGTTCTGACAATTTGCCCGCCGCCTTCGCCCTGACTGCCGTCAATTTCAATCATTTTGCTATCCTTTTACGCAAACCACTTGCTTTAATGTATAAACAATTTCCACCAAATCCTGTTGCGCCGCCATCACCCGTTCAATCGGCTTGTAAGCGGCCGGGGTTTCATCAATCACCGACTGATCCTTTCGGCACTCCACCCCGCGAGTTGCTTCTTCATGCTCGGCCAGGCTGATTTTTTTCTTGGCGGCATTGCGCGACATCACTCTCCCCGCCCCATGACTACAGCTGCAAAAACTTTCCGCATTGCCAAGCCCCCTGACAATAAAAGACTTAGCGCCCATGCTGCCGGGAATAATGCCGAAATCGCCTAATCCGGCGCGCACTGCGCCTTTGCGCGTCAACAACACTTCTTGCCCGTAATGCAGTTCGCGAGTGACATAATTATGATGGCAATTCACCGCTTCCAATCGAGCGCTGAAATCCAGCTTCAAAGTCTGAGACAAGGCCGCCAACACTTTCCCCATCATCAATTCGCGATTGATTCGAGCAAACTGCTGCGCCCACTCTACCGCTTCCACATAATCATCGAAATATACCGAACCTTCCTGCAAATACCCCAAATCCCGATCCGGCAATTGAATCTGTAAACGCTCCATTTCTTTTTGCGCCAACTCGATAAAATAGCTGCCGATGCGATTGCCGACTCCGCGCGAACCGCTATGCAGCATCACCCACACCGCATCCTGCTCATCCAGACAGACCTCGATAAAGTGATTACCGGTTCCTAATGTGCCCAAGTGATGCAGATTATTGGTGTTTTTCAAGACCCCGTGTTTATCGCATAAGCGCTCAAAAACCGGATTCAACAAGCTCCAGCCGGCCTCAACATCCGCCGGAATTTCACCCCACGCGCCTTTATCGCGCTGTCTGCGGCGCAGGCGTTTGCTGCGTCCATGCGGTATTGCACGCTCTATGGCGGAGCGCACTTCAGATAAATGATCCGGCAATTGCTCGGCGCGAATTTCGGTTTTCACCGCCATCATGCCGCAACCAATGTCCACACCGACCGCTGCCGGAATAATCGCCCCCACAGTCGGCACCACGCTGCCGATGGTCGCGCCTTTACCCAAATGCACATCCGGCATCGCGGCAATCCAGCGATAAATAAACGGCAGCCGGGACAAATTAATTAACTGCTGCCTGGCTTGTTCTTCAAACGGTACGCCCCGAGTCCAGGATTTAATCGGTACGCCGCTTTCTACTTGTGTGACTTCATAAGCTTTCATAATCGTTTCCTTTCAATACATTTCCATTACCCATAAAGCAAAGCCTAGACCAACCTCAACAAAACACTCCTTATCCAATATTTTTCAATCACTTAAATAACAGCATCCAAATTTTATAAAAAATCTGCTACATTAATAGCTATCTAAAATAATAGTTAATTATCAAAATTGATATGAAAACCGTAGCCATCAGTCTGCTCGGCACTTCTTTGGATAATCGCGGCAAAGGCAATAAACGCTGGCAACGTTGGCGTCCGACCCTTTCGCTTTGCCAACATGAAGATTTATTGATCGACCGCCTGGAATTATTATTCCAACCGCAATACCAAGCGCTGGCGGATGAATTAAGTCGTGATATTCAAACGGTGTCCCCGGAAACCCGAGTCCGCCATCACCCTATTCAACAACCCGATCCATGGGATTTTGAAACCGTTTACGCCGAATTATTAGACTTCGCTCGCAGCTACCCCTTCAATCCCGAACAAGAGGATTATTTAACCCATATCACCACCGGTACGCATGTGGCGCAAATCTGCCTGTATTTATTGACCGAAGCTCATTATCTGCCGGGGCGCTTGGTTCAAACATCGCCGCCACAACCCAGAAAACCTTCACAAGGCCAATATCAAATCATTGATCTGGATTTATCCAAATACGACCAGATCGCCAGTCGCTTCGCCAAACAGCATAAACAAGATAAACAGTTTCTGAAAGGCGGCATCGCCACCCGCAACCCCGCATTCAATCAGCTCATCACGCAACTGGAAAAAGTCTCAATACGCTCCAAACACCCCATCTTATTGACCGGGCCTTCCGGCGCGGGCAAAACAGTCTTAGCCAAACGTATTTATCAGCTTAAAAAACTGCGCGGACAAATTCCAGGTAAATTGGTGGAAGTCAACTGCGCTACTCTGCGCGGCGATAACGCCATGTCAGCGCTGTTCGGCCATCACAAAGGCGCATTCACCGGCGCCCACGCACAGCGAAAAGGACTGTTAGCGGAAGCTGACAACGGGCTATTATTTTTAGATGAAATCGGTGAATTAGGATTAGATGAACAGGCCATGCTGTTGCGCGCCATTGAAGATAAAAGCTTTCTGGCCTTGGGCGCAGACCAGCCCAGCCACAGCAACTTCCAACTCATCGCAGGCGCCAATCGAGATTTATTTTCACAAGTTGAAATAGGCGAATTCCGCGAAGATTTACTATCGCGCATTAACCTCTGGACTTATCAACTGCCGTCACTGAAGCAACGGCTGGAAGACCTGGACGCCAATATTGACTATGAATTAGAAAAACAAGAACAACAAACCGGCAACCGCATTAATTTCACCCAAGCCGCTCGCCACCGCTATTTGCAATTCGCCCAATCCCCGCAAGCTGAATGGCGCTGTAATTTTCGCGATCTCAACGCCAGCATTACCCGCATGGCGACACTGGCCGACCAAGGCCGGATTAATGAAATGCTGGTTGAGGAAGAAATTCAGCGACTCCAGCTCAACTGGCGCAGCGCAGCTTCCAAGCAAGCCTCTATATCGACACAATGGCTATCCGAACCGATTGATTTATTTGAACGACAGCAATTGGATTTTGTCATCAATATATGTCGACAATCCAATTCAGCGGCTGAAGCCGGTCGCCGCTTATTTAATATCAGTCGCTTAGAAAAAAAATCTAATAACGACAGCCACAGAGTCAGCCAATTTTTAAATAAATATCAGTTGGACTTTAAACAAATAAAAAAATAAATTGAACCAAGAAGCCGCTAAGCAATAATTTGACAAAGAAAAAAAGCAACATATGATGAACCGTTTTTTCACAATTCATTTTCTGTAAAGCTTCCATATTTATGATGGAAACCTTCAGGCAAAAACAATCTTTGAATACCCATAGATATCGTATTATTCAACATGCATGCTAACGAACCCCGCCAAAATGCCCGCAGAAAAACCGAACGCCGACAAAACGAACGTAGAGTGGTCGCATTTTCGTTCGGCAGCAACGAATGGAGGGAAGAGATCCAGCAGCACTATTTATTGTGGCCCAAGCAAGATCGTCGTTCGCAAGAACGCAGAATGGAAGACCGTAGACGCAGCGCAAGACGTCTAGCCAATATCTGCACACACAAAAAACCAATACGCCCCCAACGTCTTGATGAAATTCTGACTGAAGACGAGAAACAAATGCTGAATGAGCTCAGTCGTTCAGATGATATCCTATAGCTATTCCGCCTTCTAACAAATCCATACTTTTCCGTTTTTTTCAACCTTCATAATCTTGTAAGACCTCTAGCCTATCCTATCGCCATGAAATACCGACTTTATTTTCAAGAGACGCTTTCCTAATAGCGAAAATGTATCGAGTCGAAAACTATTGATTTTAATGAGCAATTTGTTAATTTAAATTGCTATTGCTATTGCTAACAAATTTGGTATCATCGCCTTTTGATCTAAATCAAAAACAACTATGTCATCAGAACCTGTCTTAAACTCAAACACCGCCATTCAAATCAGCGTTCAATTTCAAGAAGTTTCAAACCTTGAAGAAAACAAATTAGCGAAAATTTTTAAATTATCCGCTAATCGCAGTCGGCAATATCAATTAGTTGAGGTTGAGGCCAATGCCGATATCATTATCACCGCCAACCCCGAACTAAAACCACAACAAGCCACGCCATTTGTCGTGATCGGTGCGCCGACTGAAGGCTCCAAAGCCATTGGCTTTATCAAACCGCCATTAATCAGCATCCGCGTTCTAAAAACTCTGGACGCACTCGAATTTGACGCCGCCGCCAATCAAGCGCTGCACCAAGATCCTGCGGAAACGCTGCAAGCTGATGGACTGCAAGCTTACAATGTTTTAGTGGTCGATGACAGCGTATTAATACATAAAGCCTTACAACTGGAATTAGAAAAAGCCGAATTCAACAGTCATATTGATTACGCGGAAAGCGGCGAAGAATGCTTGGCTAAAATCACCGACAAGCAATACGATCTGATTTTTTTAGATGTCATGATGCCGGGCATAGACGGCTATGATACCTGTGGTGAAATCCGCAAAAACGCCGCCTTTAAAAAAACCCCGGTGATCATGTTATCCGCCAGGACATCGCCACTGGATGAGGTTAAAGGCGTCATTGCCGGTTGCACCACCTATTTAACCAAGCCTATCAAACATGATGATTTTCAAAAGATGTTGCAGCGAATGGATAAGTGGCTAACTGAAAAACAGTAATTCACCTACCCCTTGCTCATTTCCTGTTATAGATAATAAAACAAAATAAGAGAAAACACTCGCATGAAAAAAGTATTAATTTGTGACGACTCGGAAACTGATTTGTTAAATCTGGCCGCTATTTTACAAACCGCCGGTTGCCAAGTTTTAAAAACCAACGACTCTAGCCAAATGATTTCCTTGGTCGAAGATAATCAACCCGACCTGGTTTTTCTGGATATCGTCATGCCGGAAAAAGACGGCTACGCTATTTGCCGCGAATTGACCAATAATGAAAAAACCAGCGCTGTACCCATCATTTTTGTCAGCAGCAAAGGCAAAAAAGCCGACCGCATGTGGGCGCAAATGCAAGGCGCTAAAAGCCTGGTGCAAAAACCCTATAGCGAAAATGATATTTTGGAGCAGTTAGCTGCTTTTTAACTGCTTTATTGTTAACACGCTTTATAAGCACCCAAGCACACATAGATTAACCCAGCCTTCGAATATAGTGATCAATATTTGAAATTCTGCATAACAAATTGAAATATAAGAATTAAAACTCATACCAAAACATGCCATGTAGTGTCATAATATTTATTTTTACATGTATATCAATTGGTTATGAAATTAAAATCGAAAGCTGGGTTAAGCCCGCTTCCTTGATAAACCAGTACCCGTCATTGAGAAACACTTGTTATCAATCAGATGACTGCACAAATCCATACTTTGAATAATTGCAACGCTCCCGCATCCGCCAACCCAGATCGTCACTACCGTTACGGCTTTCAAGTGGCGGAATACCGCTTTCTTATCCCTGAGCAATCCAGCGGCTCATTACTCGAATCTCCGCCGATATTTCCCTTGCCGAATACTGTTTCCTGGCTATTAGGCTTAGTCAATGATCGCGGCAACCTTGTCCCTGTTTATGACTTGGGCGCCATGTTGAATATGAATATCAGAGCGGGCAAAAAAATGGTGATGACAGTTGTGATCGAGGGAAAATCAATGGGGTTTCGCTGCGACGGCGGACTATCGGCGGACATTGCTGAATTAAAAGCCGCCCGACAACCGAATCTGCCTAAAGCGCTGGCGGAATTTACCTCAGCCATCTATCAAAACCAACACAACACCTTACTGGAGTTTGATTTTAAGCGGTGCTTAGAAACGTACATGAAATAACTTGAACATTTGACTTGTCTTTTTTCTCGTCTTCGGCGTTGCACAAACAGTTACATAGCCTGCTATGCGCCTGTTTGTGCGCCTTGAATACGAAAAAAAATTCTACGCCAAATGCCCAATTTATTTCATTCCCGTTCCTTACAACAACTCGAACAATCTATTTCCGCTTAAACTACACGCATTACCTCAAAGGAGATTGAATTATGAAAATGAAGCCTAAAATGCTTTTAGGTTCCGCCGCCATGTCGGTGGGCGCTGTACTCTTGACCACCATCGGTATCGTCTTGGTAGTCGGCAACCTGACCCGTTCATCATTAGAAGCGGAAGTGACCAACAGACTGATTTTGCAGCGCGATATGCAAAAAGACCAAATTGAGAACTACATGGCGGCGGTCAGCGCCGAAGTGACCGAGTCCGCCAATCTGGACGGCGTCTTTACCAAAGCGTTAATGGACTTTAAAAAACCATTTTTCAATTTCCAACGACAAACGCCTAGAAAAAAAGAAACCTACTATAGCAATGTTGCTGATTACTACACTCAGCAGTTTGAGACTCAATACAAACAGCGTAATGACAGTGAGCCGACTCCGGTCGCCAACGTTATGGCCAAGTTAAACGAAAACAGTTTGGCGCTGCAAAATTATTATATTGCTGAAAATCCCAGTCCGCTGGGCAAAAAGAATGAATTGTCCAAACCCGCGCAGACCGCCGCCGAATACGACAAAATCCATGCGAATTACCACCCGCAGTTTAATGATTACCTAAACAAATGGGGGTTTTACGATGTATTCCTAGTCGATGCGGAAAGCGGTTTTGTCATTTATTCAGTCTTTAAAGAATTAGACTTTGCAACGTCTTTACGCGACGGCGCTTATGCCGAATCCGGATTGGGCGAAGCTTATCAACAAGCTTTAACAAAACAAGCAGGCGAACACGCATATACCACCCATATGCAACCGTACTACCCCAGTTACAATGATTATGCGGCTTTTGTATCAGCGCCGCTGTATGTCAACGGTCAACTGGAAGGGGTTTTCATCATCCAAATGCCTTTGGATAAAATCAATCAGGTTATGACCTTTGAGCAACGTTGGAAAGATTATGGTTTGGGCGATTCCGGGGAAACTTATATCGTCGCTGACGATTTCACTATGCGCAACGACAGCCGCTTCCTTATTGAGGATAAGACAAACTATTTTACAGCGCTGAAAAAAGCCGATTTGCCCCCGCAAATGATTAACAGCATTACCAAAAAAGGCACCACTATCGGTTTGCAGGTCGTTAAATCACCTGGTTCAATTGCGGCGCTACAAGGCGAAACCGGCTTCAAGATCTTCCCGGATTACCGCAATATCCCGGTTTTATCAGCCTACGCGCCGCTACAAGTAGCCGGCCTGAACTGGGCGATTCTGGCCGAGATTGACGAAGCGGAAGCTTTCGCTTCAGTAGACGCGTTGATTTTCGATATCATCGAAACAGCAGTTTTAGTCGGGTTGGCGCTGGTATTGATCAGCACCATCATCAGCTTGTTCTTTGTGAACACGGTGGTAAAACCGATCACCTACTTAAAAGACGTAATTGATCGCTTTAAGGCTGGCGAAGAAGACGCCCGGGTTCACTCCAGCGCCGATGATGAAATCGGCGAATTGGCGACGGCTTTCGACAACTTATTGGATGAACGGGCGCAAACTCTGGAGCAAATCACCCTGGAAAACGATCAGTTGAATGAGTCCGTCATCAATATGTTGCAGGTCTCCATGCAATTGAGTCAAGGCGATATGACCGCAAAAATGACCGTGACCGAAGATGTTACCGGCCCTTTAGCGGATAGTTTGAATTTAGTGACCGACCAAACCGGCAAAACCCTGACTCAGGTTAAGCAAACCGCTGTCGATGTAGAGCAATCCGCCAATACAGTGAAACAAAAATCCGATACGGTGATTCAGGTGTCGCAAGAAGAATTTGATGTGGTTAACAACACCGTCGCCCAGTTGGCGGAAGCTTCTCGTGCGCTCGGCAACATTGTGGCGCTGGCTCAACAATGCAATGAAGCCGCCGATGAAACCATTGCCACCACTGATAAAGCGCAACAAACCGTTACCGACTCCATCCACGGCATTAACAGCATTCGTGAAAACATTAGTGAAACCGAGAAAAGGATCAAGCGTTTGAGTGAGCGTTCTCAAGAAATCGCCGGGGTGACCAATATTATTAACGGCATTGCCGAAAAAACCCACGTACTAGCCCTGAACGCCAGCATGCAGGCGGCTTCTGCCGGTGAAGCCGGGCGCGGTTTCGCAGTGGTCGCCACGGAAATTCAACGATTGGCGGAAAACGCTTCCGATGCAACCGTTGAAATCGGCGCATTGATTAAGAACATCCAGGTCGATACCGCCGATACCATTACCACCATGAACAAAGCGATCTCTCAGGTTGTCGATGGCACCCGAATGGCGGAAAGCGCCGGTGCGCAAATGGAAGAAACTCGCGGCAAATCACACGAACTGGTCAAACTGGTGCAACAAATCGCACATAATTCAGAAAACCAGGCCTCGATGTCTTTATTGCTGCAAAAACAGGCTGAGGAAATTCAGCAAAGCAACACCCAGACAGCCAAACAATTGGCGGAACAGTCTCAAGAAACCAATAAATTGGTGGACTTTTCCAGCCGCTTGTTAAACGCCATCAGCGCTTTTAAATTGCCGGCTTAATCATAATCCGCCACCCTATGTAGATGGCGGCGTTTACCCCCGTCATCTACAAATAACGCACTCCCGGTTAACTGGAAAAACTATCGCCAGCGGCGATTGGATAGGAAACGACGATGAATGAACAAATCAGTCCTATAAAAACAAACTTGGCTGATGAAATCGACCAGATTTTAAGCTCATTTCCTGAGCAAGGACTCGATAACTTACACGATTTACTGTTAATGCTACAAGAATATTTGCAGGAATCTGACCAGCCATCTGAATTAATCGCCTATCAACAACAATACCAAAAAACCCTGGCGACAATTCGGCAGTATCAAAGCTGCGCTCCCGATCCGGACATCGCTGAACGCTTATTGAAGGAATTTAAACAACTGCCGGTCGCTGCGGAATTGGACGAAGAAGACTATACTTCTCTTTTTGAAGCGCTGATGCTGGATGAAGCCAATAATCTTGAGTCGGCTTTAGATCTTGCAACACAATGCGAAATTTACCTGGAAAATGCGGAAGCGCTGGAATTAAGCGGCCTGCAAGACATTCTGTATTTAATGCTCGAAGCTGTAGCGAACCCGCAGCACAGCGACTCAGAGCAAGTCACAGCAGCTATCGATTCTACCCTGCAACAATACTTGCCGCCACACAACAACCCCGAATCCATCCCTGTATTATTGGATTTGCTAAACCAATTGCTAGCGGAAAACAGCCTTGAAGCCGATGACCGCGCTTTATTGGAACAAGCTTTGAGGGAGGAACTAAACAATAGTGAAGACAGCTCTCCAAGCGTACAAACCCATTTACCGGAAACCCAAGTCACAAAATGGCGTGAATTTAGCCCTGATCTGTCCTTGGCTCCGGAATCATTAAAGGACTATATCAGCCTATTAAGCCAATCCTACCAACCTTTAAAGCAGTCCCTACAACAAACGGTTGAGGCTCTGGAAACGGAAAACTCAACCCAACTGAACCACTGCCAGGAGACCTTGCTCGAACGCTTAGAACGATTCGCGCTCATCAGCCAAACTGCCGAGTTCTTTGGTTTACATCTGACCTTAAACCATTTGCAGCAAAATATAAATCACCTCTCCCTGCTCTCAACCGCTCAATACAGCGACCTCGCCGAATTGTTAAGTCAATGGCACTTCGCCCTGCAACATTATTTTCAATCGCCGACGGACAACAAGGTCATCAACGAACTGATCAGTCTGCACTGTTCCCCATTATGGCCTCAAACCATATCAGAACTCAATGCGGAACAAATGCTGACCGCTTTACGGCGACTGATTGAAGATACCGAAGAAAACGAAGCCGATACCGATCTCATTGCCCCTAGCGAAGAAGATGTTTGTTTAACATTGCCCGATGATGTCGCTGAAGAACTCATCGAAAGCTTATTGCACGAACTTCCCGAGCAAACCGCTACATTTTCAGCCGCCATTGAAAAGCTCCATTCCGGCGGCGGCCTGGAAGATATTATTATCGCCCAACGTTCCGCGCATACCTTAAAAGGCGCAGGCAATACGGTCGGCGTCAAAGGCATCGCCAACATTACCCATTATCTGGAAGATATACTGACCGCCTTGGCCAACGAAGAATGCCTGCCGAACCAAACTATCTTACAAACCTTACAACAGGCGGCGGACAGTCTGGAAGAAATCAGCGAAACGCTGAGCGGGCAAAGAGATAAACCGGACAATTTATTGGCGGTATTAGCGGATATTCTGCAATTATCCAAACAAATCAAACAACAAGGCATTTCCAGTTTTATCGCCCAACACTCTGCCGCGCCACAAACTACGGAAGTTCAAACGGAAAAAACGGACGCGCAAACACAAACAGCGACCGAACAAAGCGAACAAATGCTACGCCTACCGGTTTCAATGATCGACAAGCTTTTGCAGTTTTCCAATGAACTGCTGATCAACAATGGTCTGTTACGCGAAAAACTGAAAGAGTCGGCCAAGCAGTCGCGCTCTTTACAAAAACACCTTGATCAATTTCAGCATATCGGCGAACAAATGCTGGATCTGGTCGACAAACAGACTTTTCAGCAACGCCAAGCCCAGGTTTCGGCCGATGTTTACAAGTTCGACTCGCTGGAAATGGATCAGTACAACGAATTGTATTCAGCCAGCCGACGTATTCATGAAATGACCGTAGACGCTCGCGAAATGAACCGTCATTTTGCCTCGGAACTACGTGAAATTGACGGCCTGGTTATCGAACAAGGTTATTTGAATGAAATAACTCAGCATGAGCTACAGTCCATCCGCACCATTCCCGCCCGCAACATTATTTCGCGTTTACAACGCGGGGTTAGGCAAGCCGCCAGAATGACCGGAAAGCCTGTTAATTTAACGATTACCGGAGAAGACACCCAATTCGACCGCGACATCGTTAACGGCCTGTTGGATCCTCTTATGCATATTCTCAGAAATGCCGTAGATCACGGCATCGAAGATGAATCCATCCGCGCCGAACAAGGCAAATCAGAAACCGGGCAAATCGAACTCAGTTTCCGCAAGCAACAAAACAGCATTGTAGTAGATATTCAGGACGACGGCGCCGGACTGAACTACCCGGCGATTCAGGATAAAGCCATCAAACTTGGAATGATTGGAGGCAACGAAAGTTTGAGTGAAGAAGAGCTCAAAATACTGATCATGCAACCCAATTTTTCCACCCAAAGCACTGTCTCGCATATTTCCGGTCGCGGCGTCGGCATGGACGCAGTCAATTCAGGCATCAAAGCATTAGGCGGCGCAATGCAACTGGAATCCAAAAGCGGCGAAGGTTGTCATTTTTCAATTCAACTGCCGACTAGCTTGGCGCATTATCAAGCCATATTGGTCCGCCTTGGCGATCAAGTGCTAGCTGTTTCAGAGTTAGGCTTTGAACAAATCTTATTGCCGGAATCCGGCGCTCTTATTCAGGAAAATGAACAAGAATATTTTGAATTTGAAAATAAACGTTATAAAGTCATAACTCTTGCTTCATTATTAACCCGTGTGCAGGTTAACCCAGATTTAAATACTCGCAAGCAAACTTTACTATTGCTTAATCATCAGCATGAACACTACGCTATTGCCGTTGACAAGGTGCTGTCGGTTAAAGAACTGGTGATTAAGGACTTAAGCGCCAGCCTCCCGAATATTCACGGCATTATCGGCGCAAGCCTGTTGCATGACGGCAGCATTGCGCCGTTATTGGATATGCACGAGTTATTACAACAACCCGCGCATCGGCATGGCTTGAAAGCAGGCGAACTGGAAAGTCAACAAAACCCACTGCCGTTCGCCCTGGTCGTCGATGATTCCTTAAGCGCCAGACGTTCGCTGGAACAGTTTTTTTCGGATATGGGTTATCAAATCATGGCGGCCAGAGACGGCCTGGATGCGATTGAACAATTGGAAAAAAGGCAGCCTCATATCATCATCACCGACCTGGAAATGCCGCGAGTCAACGGCCTGGAACTCACCGAGCATATCAGACGCCAACCAGAAACGCAGAACACGCCGGTTATCATGATCACCTCGCGAGCCACCGCCAAACACAAACAGTTAGCGGAAGAAAAAGGCGTAGATGCTTACTTAACCAAGCCGTTTTCAGAAGAAGAGTTATCCGAGAAAGTTATGCAATTACTTCAAAAGGATTAATTACCCTAAGCGGAAACGCCTTGAAATCATTTATATTACGCGTTGCGATAGTCAAATCACAATGAGCTGCTGTTGCAGCAATTAAACTGTCCATAACAGCAGTCTTATTACCTTCTGTCTCCGCCATTGCCGAAAATTGAGCCCATTCTTCATCATTGAGCGGTAACGTTCTTTGCGAAAAACTTAATTCAAGTTTATCTAACCAATTTTGCAGTCTTAAAGCTTTTTCCGGCTGGGAAAATTTTATTTTGTAAATCCCTTTTTTAATTTCAGCAATGCTGATAAATAAATTCGTTTCTATTTGTTGATTAAACCAATATCTAACTTTATCATTTGGTTTTCTTTTTACAAATTCCGAAATAACACATGTATCAATTAGATACCTCATAAATCCAACGTTCTACTTGAATCTTTATCGCGTTTAAATAGACTGTCTATTTCATCATCATTCATTTCCAAATCTAAACAGAGCTTATCAAATGCAGTCGCCTGTTTCTGATGGACTTGTAAATAATCAAATAAAATAGAATCAACAGCGTTTTGAGCATCTTGATAATGCCCAATTTTTATGACTTTACGAATTAACTTATCACTTATTTCTATCGTCGCCATCAATAACCCCTTAACTTCCAGTCAAAACCGATTATAGCCTCATTTCACGAAATTTGGAGCACAAAAAAGCCCTCATTAAGAGGGCTTTTTCTTTAAACCTTAACCCAGCCTTGATCTAGGGCTGACAATAAAATTAATTATTTTCATACTGTTAAGGAACGGGAATAAAATAACATCCGCAACTGGCGCAGGATTTCTGTTCATATTCAAGGCGCGGAAACAGGCGCATAGCAAGCTATGTAACTATTTCCGCAACGCCGAAGATGGACAGAAAGACCAGTCAGTTTCGGATGTTATAAAATTCACGTTCCTTAAGTTAAACCAATCCATTTACCCCTTCAAAAAGCTGGGTTAACGCTCTTCAGTAGGAATATAGTCTCTTTTTTCATACCCGGTGTAAATCTGTCGCGGCCTGCCGATGCGATGCGAAGGCTCTGCCATCATCTCAAGCCAATGAGAAACCCAGCCAGCCGTTCTGGCAATCACAAACATAACGGTAAACATTTCTTCCGGAATTTTTAACGCTTTGTAAATAATGCCGGAATAAAAATCCACATTCGGATAGAGTTTTTTCTCGATGAAATACTCATCTTTCAGAGCATATTGCTCTAACGCTAAAGCCAACTCAAAAAGAGGCTCGTCATTATCGGAATATTTTTCCAACACCTCATGACAAGTTTCCCGAATTAATGTAGCGCGTGGATCGAAGTTTTTATAGACCCGGTGACCAAACCCCATTAAGCGGAACGGATCATTCTTATCTTTGGCTTTAGCGATGAATTCAGGAATTCGGTCTACACTGCCGATTTCCGAGAGCATGCTTAAAACCGCTTCATTAGCGCCGCCGTGCGCCGGCCCCCATAAAGCGGAAATTCCCGCCGCTACGCATGCATAAGGGTTTGCCCCGGTGCTACTCGCCAACCTGACCGTTGATGTACTGGCGTTTTGCTCATGGTCGGCATGCAGAATAAACAGTATATTCAGCGCTTTTACAGCAACCGGATCAATATAATGATCTTTACCGATAAATTTTTGCGAAGGCAAGGAAAACATCATATTCATAAAGTTTTCACAATACCCCAGGTCAACCCGTGGGTAAACAAATGGCCAGCCGACCGAATGCCGGTAACAAGCCGCCGCGATAGTCGGCACTTTAGCCAACATGCGCATCGCTGAAATACGACGATGCTCAGGGTCTTCCATATTCAGCTCACTGTGATAAAAAGCCGATAATGAACCCATTACCCCAACCATCATCGCCATTGGGTGCGCATCATAATGAAAGCCGTCGAAAAAGCTACGCAAGGCTTCATGCAACATGGCGTGATGATTGATTTCATCGGTAAACGCCAACAATTCATCATCGCCGGGCAATTCGCCGTTCATCAACAAATAAGCGACTTCAAGAAAACTGCTTTGCTTTGCTAACTGCTCAATGGGATAGCCACGATACAATAAAATACCGTTTTCACCATCAATATAAGTGATAGCGCTTTTGCAGCTTGCAGTGGACATAAAACCCGGATCATAAGTAAAAACGCCTAATTGTTTATACAATGATCCAATATCAATAGCCGGCACTCCCTGAGAACCATCCAACAAAGAAAACTCGGCGGCACGGCCTAACGATTCAAGATTAATCGCAACCTTATCTTGTGGCATATTTTAACAATCCTGTAATTGGCAATAGACCGCCCAAGCTTACCATATCTTTATGGATTTTACTTTCCGAATTTCTTACGGAATTTGTCTACACGTCCCGCAGTATCAACAACTCTTTGTTTACCGGTATAAAAAGGATGACAAGAAGAGCAAACTTCCACATGCAAATCTTTCGCTAACACCGAGCCTGTTTCAAACGAGTTTCCGCAACCACACGTCACTGTAATTTGTTTATATTCTGGATGAATTTCTGGTTTCATATCTTTAACACACTGCCCGTCAGGGGATACATAATTAAAAGAGAACTGCGTATAATACGACTTCCTAAGCTATAACGCAATACAAAAATATCATGCGCATCATTACTTTAAATGCAAACGGCATCCGCGCGGCGGAGCGCAAAGGCTTTTTCAACTGGCTGCCCTCCCAAGAAGCCGATTTTGTCTGTATCCAAGAAACAAAAGCGCAAACCGAACAGCTCAGCGCCCCCGCGTTTTGGCCGGAAGGCTACCATTGTCATTATCATGACGCCGAAAAAAAAGGTTACAGCGGCGTCGCAATATACAGCAAAAAACAACCCGATCAAATCATCAAAGGCATCGGCTGGGACGATGTCGATAGCGAAGGCCGCTTTATCGAAGCCCAATTCGGCGACTTAAGCATTATTTCCCTATACCTGCCCTCAGGTTCCTCCAGCGAAGAACGCCAGGCTATCAAATTCAAATTCCTCGACAGATTCATGCCCTACCTCAAGGAACTGAGTGAAAATAATCGCCACTATGTCATTTGCGGCGACTGGAACATCGCCCACAAAGAAATCGACTTAAAAAACTGGAAAGGCAACAAAAAGAACTCCGGTTTTCTCCCTGAAGAACGCGCCTGGATGGACGATTTATTCGCCGACCGAATCTGGCTGGACGCATTCAGAGAAATCAATCAACAGGAAGATCAATACACCTGGTGGTCCAATCGCGGCCAAGCCTGGGCCAAAAATGTGGGTTGGCGCATAGATTACCATGTCGCCAGCAAGCATTTTGAAAACCGCATACAATCAGCCAATATATATAAAGATGAACGTTTTTCCGACCATGCCCCGCTGATTATGGATTATGACTATCCTTTTTGACATGCTCGTCTTTTTTAGGCTAAAAAGCCAAGGGCAGCCAACTTGACCTACCCTAATGCAAATCAAGTTGGCCGCCCCCCTTGAAACTCTTGAAACTCTTGAAACTAAAGCAAAACAACTATTCTCGCGCGTTGAACACTATAGCAGCAAACAACTTAAAACTTATCCAGATCATCCAGCGGACTCAACACGCCCTCGCCACCTTGCTTTAGGACATGCGTATAAATCATCGTCGTTTCTAAATCATTATGTCCCAACAATGATTGAATCGTTCTAATATCCGTACCCCGTTGCAACAAATGCGTCGCAAAACTATGTCGAAAGGTATGCGCACTCACTTTTTTGACAATACCCGCTTTTTTCACCGCTTGCTTAATCGCCTTATTAACTACGGACGGGTCTATATGATGCCTGCGTTTAATCCCGCTGCGTGGATCAACAGATAACTTGCGACTGGGAAAAACATACTGCCAAGCCCACTCCCGCTCAGCCTGTGGATATTTACGCGCCAGCGCATGAGGTAAATAGACAGAACCATAACCCGCCGCCAAATCCTTATCATGTATAGTTTTAACGCGCTGCAAATGATTCTCCAACAAAACGGCCACAGCCTCGGGTAACGGCGTTACCCGATCTTTATCGCCTTTACCACTACGCACGGTGACCTGTTTAAAACCAAAATCAATATCCTGCGCCCGCAAACGCACCGCCTCGCTAATACGCAGCCCGCAACCATACAATAATTTCACCAATAACTCAGGCGCGCTTTCCAACAAGGCCAGAACCTCTTTAACCTCCTCACGCGTTAACACCACGGGAATAGACTTTTCTTTTCGTGAACGCGTTGCCTGCACACCTTCCAGTGGTTTTTGCAAAACCTGTTTATACAAAAACACCAGCGCATTAAACGCTTGATTTTGCGTCGAAGTCGCCACATTCCCCTGCACAGCCAAATGCGTTAAAAAAGCCTCCACCTTTTGTTCAGGGTTAATCAGCAAAGTCTCCTTTGACTTGGCATGATGGAAACGCACATAGCGAGTTATCCAATCACAATACGCCCGTTCTGTATGAATGGAATAATGTAATCGACGCAAAATTTCACGCGTTTGTTGCAGCAAATTTTGTTTAGGCGGGGTTGTTGACATAAGCAAAAAAAAGAATTATTCTTCGAGCTAGCTATTGATAAACAGGATAATATCAATTATCAGGGCTATTCGACAGGATAAATTACATAGCAGGCAAACTTGCCTGATTTCACGGCCAATACTGTGGAATAGCAAGGCAAAAGTTCAGGATATTAATATCCTGTCAAAGTTGCCTGATTGTTCTGTCAATATCTAGAATATCAGGGCGAATTTGCCTGATAATAATAAGTTATGCTTTCAAGAGGCAAGGCAATGCATATAGGGGAAGTTAGTTTCGCAACTCTTTCGAGATGGATTGAAGAGCAAGGCTGCATTGGAAGGGTTAAACGTAAATGGGGTTGGTGGCACAATCCTGACGGAACAAAAGGGCTCGGTCCAATTCACGGAACCAGATATTTATACCGTGGCCAAAATAGACGCTACTGGTCCTGCCCTCCTACTATTTCGCGCAATGTATACACGCGGGCACATTCATTAAACGATCTAGAGTCGATTGAGCAATACAAAATACTTGATTCACTGGTGCGCTCTGATTGGTATTGCGAGATTATCAAATCTCACCCAGCATTTCGGTGGGCAAACAACGAAAATTTCTCAATAGACAGGATGAGTCTTGCGCAACACTATGAGTTGCCTACTGGATATATAGATTTGACGGAGTCAATTGAAGTTGCCTTGTTCTTTGCGTGCTGTACCTTTACAGAAGGGGAATGGACTCCAAAATCCAAGGGGAAAGGTATTCTATATCGCCTTGATTGGGTTGAGTCGCCAGACAACATAAGATCAAGGATAAAAGCAATAGGTTTTCAGCCATTTGCTAGACCGTATGCGCAATGGGCTTGGACAGCGGAAATGATATTGGGCGAAGATTTCGAGGATATTCCTGGTGTAGAAGCGGTTCTTTTCGATCATAACGAAGCGCTTGGAGAGAGGTTGTTGGATATGTTCAATGGTGGAGAAGTACTTATGTGCGGAGATCCGGTTTTTGACTGGGCATCAAATATAAAACACTCTAACGAATTACCCAGATCTAATGGACTTGCTATCGTCGATGATATTTCAAACGATCCAATGGCGCTGCTTCCAAATGATCCAGAACTGGTATTGCGTGAAATTGAAAAGGCCAATGACGTATCGTTTGTCGACAATCCTTCGTTTAGAATAAGTAGGTCAGAGATAGAAATACTGCAAAAGGAATGGGACTCAAAAGAGGAAGAATTTCTTGATTCTCTTATAAACGATACTCAAGTTCAGCTTGTAAGGACTCGCAAAACAAACAATGAAAATCAAGCATAAGGGGGATAGGAAGGGGTTTCTAACCCCTCCCTCCCACACCACCCGGCATGCGGGTCCGCACCGGGCGGTTACCAAGAAAGCCGGACCGTAGTCGGACAAGTTAACCAAAGGCTAACTCTGAAAGTTTCAGATTCCATCATCGCGCCTACCAACTCTTACGTGAACCGGTCGGCTCAAACTGAGAGATAGAGCATAATGGTAAACTTTCTTCCTTGGCTTCAGGCCTTCACTTCATCAAATATGATTCCGCTACTATGCCGTCTGCTGACTTCTGCCCAATCACCTCATGCATTACTACATGAAGCGCTACCACCTGTGGTGGTCGCAAAGCCGGGCAGATCTCCCCGGGTAAGAACATGATCTTTCCCTATACAACCGCTGCATTTACCATCCCCCAGAGATCTGGATGGGCTTCGTCATGTTGTGCTGACTCGCCCTGGGGTTCGGCCTTATATGCAATTTCTGTCCGTCGGCTCATAGGTTTGCACTTAGGCTTCTTTCAGACGGTCGGTCACCCTTCCGCCCTTGCCCTCGGCTAGTACTTTTTGAAGTTGCCAAATATGACCACTTCCCAGATAATGTACAGGGGACTTACACCCCATAAGATCATGCCCATGCCGGGCACACACAATGCCATAAACGCGGACGTCAAAAAGCTGCGCCGCTCGTACCTCACTCTGCAGCTTTTTGACGCCGGTTATGGCTGGCGTTATGCGTTTCAAAACTCTCCTCAGCAGTCGCGTAAAAAAGGCGCTGCCTAATCGGAAACGAACTCATGTTTCTTTTCTTGGCAAGTCCACCCCTCATCCATTATTTGAAGGGTTGGGTTGGTGGTAACAGGGCGGGTTTCGTTCAGCATTTTTCAGGAAACAGTGTTCAGCTTATCCAGGTCATCGGGTATTTGGAACCAATGGGGTCAACCAATGGGGTCAGACTCGATTGTTATCAATACTATCCTTATACTTCTGAGACCTCTTATCTCCGCCACGCGCTTTTGGTTGTACTTGTCTATTTATTAATGCCTCTATTTTATATTTAAACCGGTCATCTCCAAGCACCCATGCTTTATTTGTCGCATTCCGAATTTCTTCTAATGTTTGCTTTGGAATGTGATGATCAAATAATGCAAAATAATTAGCCTGACGTTGAGAAAAATCACGCCCCAAACTTTTATAGGTACCATGTGGCGTTAACAACTTATTCTCTTTTCCTAGAGCATTATAATGGAAACTCGACCAAGGATAGTCTCCTGGACTTTTAACCATTTTCGCACGCACTGGGTTTAATTCGATATATCGGCTACAGGTCAATAAATAGCTTTCACTATCAAGCAGTGTAGCTTTATAACGACCTTCCCATAACGTACCTGTTCGCTGATATTGAAAATTAAAATACTGCACATAATACCGACCTATGTACTGCATAACCTTGCTAATTCCATTTTCTGACGTGGGGGTCATCAATAAATGCACATGGTTGCTCATTAAAACATAAGCATGTAGTTCACAGTGATATTTGTTGCACCCATCATATAGTTTTTGTAAGTAGTAATGATAATCTTCTTCTGCTGCAAATATTATTTCACGATTATTACCTCGTTGAATAACATGTTGTGGTTGCCCAGGTATTACATAACGCGGAAGTCTAGCCATTGGATATAATTGTTATAGTGATTTCTATAATAAATGTAGGATACCACATTTTACCAATTCAATCGAGTCTGACCCCTTTGTAAGATTATTGCTTAAACCAACATTTTTTCTGACTTTTCAAAAATATGAGTTACAATAGGAAATTTTTTAAAGCTTTTAGTTGGGCTTTAAAAGCGCAGCAAAATCACGAAAAGGGCGCGGAACGAACGATTCTCGTTAGTTTATTGCCATTACATAGTTCTCTGCAAGCTTGCATGAGGTTTAAAACAGTTTTTTATGTCCATTTTTAGAGTACAAACATGACAGATCTATCGCTATATAGAAACATCGGCATCTTCGCTCACGTTGATGCGGGTAAAACAACAACTACCGAGCGTATCCTTAAGCTGACTGGTAAAATTCATAAAATCGGTGAAGTGCATGACGGCGCAGCGACTACAGACTTCATGGAGCAGGAACAAGAGCGCGGTATCACTATTCAATCTGCTGCAACTACTTGTGAATGGAATAATCACAGACTTAACATCATCGATACGCCGGGACACGTCGACTTCACTATCGAAGTTTACCGCTCATTGAAAGTTTTGGATGGCGGCGTCGGCGTTTTTTGCGGCTCCGGCGGGGTTGAACCTCAATCAGAAACTAACTGGCGTTACGCCAACGATTCGGAAGTTTCCCGCATCATTTACATTAATAAACTGGATCGTTTAGGCGCTGACTTTATGCGCGTGGTTAAGCAAGTAGAAGATGTTTTAGGCGCCAACCCATTAGTCATGACTTTACCTATCGGACGCGAAGATGATTTTGTTGGCGTGGTTGATCTATTAACGCGTAAAGCATGGGTGTGGGATGACTCCGGCGATCCGTTAAAATACGAAATTCAAGATGTCCCTGCAGATATGGTTGACGATGTTGAAGAATGGCGTGAAAAATTGATTGAAACTGCCGTTGAACAAGATGACGACGCCATGGAAAAATATCTGGACGGCGATGAGCCTGATATGGAAACCATTAAGAACTGTATCCGCAAAGGCACGATTGACCTGTGTTTCTTCCCGACTTATTGCGGCTCATCATTCAAAAACAAAGGCGTACAATTAGTATTGGATGCGGTTGTTGACTATTTGCCTAACCCAACTGAAGTTAAGCCGCAACCGGAAGTTGACTTAGAGGGTAACGAAACAGGCGAATTTGCTGTTGTTGACGAAACCAAACCTTTGCGCGCCCTGGCTTTTAAAATTATGGACGACCGTTACGGCGCATTGACTTTCATGAGAATTTATTCCGGTAAAATGGATAAAGGCATGACTGTTTTAAACACTTTCACCGGCAAAACCGAAAGAATCGGCCGTATTGTTGAAATGCATGCCGACTCCCGCGAGGAATTGGATTCCGCTCAAGCCGGCGATATCGTTGCGGTTATCGGCATGAAAAATGTCCAAACCGGACATACGCTATGCGACCCGAAACAACCAGCCACATTAGAACCGATGGTTTTCCCTGATCCGGTTATCTCAATCGCTGTTGCGCCTAAAGACAAAGCGGGCGCTGAAAAAATGGGCATCGCCATCGGCAAAATGGTTCAAGAAGATCCTTCTTTCCGCGTTGAAACCGATGAAGACAGCGGCGAAACCATCCTGAAAGGCATGGGCGAATTGCATCTTGATATTAAAGTCGACATCTTGAAAAGAACCCACGGCATTGATGTTGAAGTCGGCAAACCTCAGGTGGCATATCGCGAAACCATTACCCAACAAATTGAAGATAGCTACACCCATAAAAAGCAATCAGGCGGTTCCGGACAATACGGTAAAATTGATTACACCATCGAGCCGGGCGAGCCAGGCAGCGGTTTTGTATTTGAATCCAGCGTGACCGGCGGCAACGTGCCTAGAGAATTCTGGCCAGCCGTTGAAAAAGGCTTTAAAAACAGCATGAATATCGGTGTATTGGCCGGCTTCCCTTGCATGGATGTTAAAGTTAATTTACTAGACGGCGCATTCCACGCTGTTGACTCCTCTGCTGTTGCTTTTGAAATTGCAGCAAAAGCCGCTTACCGTCAATCGATTCCTAAAGCTGGCCCGCAGTTAATCGAGCCTATCATGAAAGTGGACGTGTTCACGCCTGAAGACAATGTCGGCGATGTTATCGGCGACCTTAACCGTCGTCGCGGCATGATTAAATCGCAAGAAGCCGGCCCAACCGGCGTACGCATTAAAGCAGATGCGCCTTTGAGTGAAATGTTCGGCTATATCGGCGACCTAAGAACCATGACTTCAGGACGCGGCCAGTTCTCTATGGAGTTCTCTCACTAT
The DNA here is from genome assembly GCA_006844585.1 of Methylococcaceae bacterium. Taxonomy (GTDB): domain Bacteria; phylum Pseudomonadota; class Gammaproteobacteria; order Methylococcales; family Methylomonadaceae; genus Methylomarinum. The sequence continues at coordinate 55,330 of SPJM01000344.1, forward strand.
ATGCCATGCCCCAAAAACGTGGCCGATGAAGTGATTAAAGAAGTTCAGGAACGCAACAAAAGCAAATAATATTTACAGTTACGCACAAACAAAAAAAAGGGGCTTTTTAGCCCCTTTTCTTTTTCAGCATTAAATAGTAAATATTTAACTTATTACTTACTTATGCTGCATAATTTGCGCTGGCAAATTCCCAATTAACCAAAGCCCAGAAAGCTTCCAAATATTTTGGACGCGCATTGCGGTAATCAATATAATAAGCATGCTCCCACACATCGCATGTTAATAAAGGCGTTTGCCCTTCAGTTAAAGGACAACCCGCATTACTTGAGCTGACCAACTCCAAACTACCGTTTGAATTTTTCACCAACCAAGCCCAACCTGAGCCGAAAGTCGTTACCGCGCATTTTGTAAAGGCTTCTTTGAACTCAGCGAATGAACCAAAAGTTCGGTCTATCGCATTAGCCAAATCACCCGCTGGTTCGCCACCGCCATTTGGCGATAAACTATTCCAATAAAATGTGTGATTCCAAATTTGCGCTGCATTATTAAACACGCCACCAGAAGAGCTGGTAATAATTTCTTCTAAACTTTTTCCGTCAAACTCAGTACCTGATGCCAAGTTATTCAAATTTGTTACATAAGTTTGGTGATGCTTGCCGTAATGAAATTCTAAAGTTTCTTCAGAAATATGCGGCGCCAATGCGTCTTTAGCGTATGGTAAAGCCGGTAATTCAAAAGCCATAATACTCTCCTGTAAAATTAAAAAATAAACGTTAAACTATCAATTTTATTTGCAATACAACACCGGCACAACAGACGATAGCTCAATATCCGTATGCCGCCCACACTCACTACTATCAACCCTATAAATACCTAGTATTATAATAAAGAATTATACTATCATCCACAAGCGCAAAAAAACGATACACTATGGCCACAGAAATTGAACATAAATTCCTTTTGAAAAATGACAATTGGAGAAAAGAAATCTATAAATCAGTCTATTACAAACAGGGCTATTTAAGCAGTACAGACAAAAATTCAATACGCATTCGCATTTCCGATTCAAACGCCTGGATCAACATAAAAAGCCCGGTAGTCGGTCGCCAACGCCAGGAATTTGAATACGAAATCCCCTTATCAGACGCTGACGAAATTCTGGAAACTTTATGCCACCACCCATTGATAGAAAAAACACGTCATTTTGTCAATCACCAAGGACATGTCTGGGAAATCGATGAATTTAGAGGCGACAATGCCGGGCTTATTGTAGCGGAAATTGAATTAAGCAGTCTTGAAGAAGAATTTACTCTCCCCGAATGGGCTGACCAAGAAGTCACTCACGAATTACGCTATTACAATAACCAACTATGTAAAAACCCATACAAAAACTGGTAGGCAGCCCGACCATAATTACCATTTTTACAACAAAATAAACAGCGGACTATTCCGAGCTAATTTTAACAACTTAATCCAAATATATTTCAGGTTATATTTCAATAAGTTACAACAGACATTTGTTCAATCAAACAAATACCCTCTTTTTAGCAAAAAATAAATTGAAAAAAAAACAACATTGGATTATATTTGTTGTATGAAAAAAACGACACTTGTTGCATTTTTGCTTATTTTCAGCCATTTGGTCTCAGCGAATACGCTTTCACAAAAACTACATGAAATCGAAAAAGCATGGGCCACCAATTACTATGAGAAAAGCACTCGTCAACAATCCCAAAATTATCCAAACTTGATCGATAAAACACAAAAATTATTATCAGAAAATCCGGATAATGCTGAAATCAAAATTTGGCTGGCTATTTTGCTTTCTACTTATGCTGAATTTCAAGATCCGTTCAGCGCCTTATCCTCCCTAGATAAGGCCAAATCGTTATTGGAAACAAGCATCAGGGAAAAGCCGGGGGCGCTAGAAGGCGCTGCATATATTACCTTAGGCACTCTGTATTATATGACTCCGAGCTGGCCTATTTCTTTCGGTAACGATGAAGTTGCCGAATCTTTACTGAAAAAAGGCTTAAAACACAGCCCTTACGGCTTAGACTCCAATTATTTTTACGCTGACTTTCTGTTAAACCAAAATAGAAAAAAAGAAGCGATAAAATACTTTATTAAAGCCAGCCAAGCTCCGATTAGAGCCGAGCAAGCCTATCATTACAAGCAATTAAGAAAAGACGCCGTAATCGCTTTAAACAAAGCCGGCAAACGCAATTCAATCCGAAGCAAACAACGCTTCCTGTCCAACTTTTCCACCGCCAAAAACAACATAAATAATTAGAATCTTAAGTACAGAAATCATTCAGATTCTGCTACCATATCTACCTATCCCAATTAGCACACCCTATTAAACGTAGCTTTTAAAAGGGTTTTCTCGCTATTTCGGAATAAAATAATGTTGAAACCGCATCAAGGCGACGAAGAAAAAAAACTTTCACAATGCTCACATCGCTTCCAGCAACCTCAACAAATAATCATGGCAAACCTAATTTTCAAGTCGCTAATAATGACTTAATTAGGTTTTTTACAATCTTAATTACTGGTATAAGAACATGACCTTTGTAGTCACTGAAAATTGTATTAAATGTAAATATACTGACTGCGTCGACGTTTGCCCTGTCGATTGCTTTCATGAGGGACCTAATTTTCTGGTCATCGATCCGGATGAATGCATAGACTGCACCTTATGCGAACCAGAGTGCCCAGCCAACGCCATTTATGCAGAAGACGAACTTCCCGAAGGCCAAGAACAATTTATTGAAATTAACGCCGAACTCGCTGAAAAATGGCCCGTTATCGATACCGTCAAGGATCCCCTCCCTGATGCAGACGAATGGGTGGACAAACCCAATAAGATTGACTCATTAGAAAAATAATAAGCGCGCCCAGGCCATTGAATAATATTCGGATGAGCTAAATAGCAAGTCAAATGAGTTCAATGGCCATTACTAAAATCTACCGCAGCCAAAATTTTCGAGTCTAATCCAACTTTATCGCATTAACTGCGACCCCGAGCCACCCTCTATCCAATCGATCAAGAGATCAACATCCTCTTTTTCCAACTGCAAGCACTATTACAGCAAAAAACACAATACGCTATTAAAAATTTCTCTTCAGAAATTGTTAATGCGCAAAAAAAAGCCGGTATATAACCGGCTTTTCTTTAATCTTCGTTTTCGTCTTCCGTCGCTAATTCCGGCCTATCGACCAGCTCGACATAGGCCATAGGCGCATCATCGCCCGACCTGTATCCGCACTTGATGATTCTCAAGTAGCCGCCTGTGCGCTCTTTATATCTTGGACCCAATTCGTTAAATAACTTAGTTACCACATCACGATCACGCAACTTGGCAAAAGCTCTTCTACGTTTTGCAACCGAATCCTCTTTAGATAAAGTGATTAATGGCTCAGCTACTCTACGCAACTCTTTTGCTTTCGGCAATGTTGTTTTAATTAACTCATGACGAAACAAAGAACCAGCCATATTGCTAAACATAGCTTTTCTATGACTGCTGTTTCTATTTAATTGTCTACCAGACTTACGATGCCTCATTCTGAAACGAACCTTTGTTGTTTTTTAAATTCCTGCTTGAGATTGATCAATTAAATTTTCCGGCGGCCAATTCTCAAGACGCATACCTAAAGACAACCCTTTTGTTGCCAATATATCTTTGATTTCCGTAAGGGACTTTTTCCCTAAATTAGGCGTTTTCAACAACTCAACCTCAGTCCGTTGAATTAAGTCGCCTATGTAAAAAATATTCTCAGCCTTCAAACAATTCGCCGATCTAACCGTCAATTCCAAATCATCTACCGGTCTAAGCAAGACGGGATCAAAGACCTCTGGAGGCTCTACATCCGGCTCTTCAACCTGCTCATTTACTTTTTCAAAATCAACAAAAACGGAAAGCTGATCGTGTAGAATTGTAGCGGCAAGCTTGATTGTTTCTTCCGGATCTACAGTTCCCTTAGTTTCCAATTCGATAACCAAGCGATCCAAGTCAGTTCTCTGCTCAACCCGTGTACTTTCAATATGATAAGCCACTCGCTCAATCGGACTAAAAGCCGCATCAACCATTAATACGCCAACAGGAATGCTCTCCATACTTTCTTTTCGAGCGTTAGCTGGCACATATCCTCTTCCGCGCTCAATTTTCAATTTAATATTGAGACTGCCTTCTTGGGTTAAATTAGCGATCACCAAATCAGGATTAACAATATCAACATCATGAGGCAAGGTAATATCGTTAGCAGTTACAGGGCCTTCTCCTGTTTTGCTAATTTCTAACACAACCTCATCTTTAGAATGCAGTATTACTGCCAATTTCTTTAAATTCAGCAGGATATCGATAACATCCTCATGAACGCCTTCAATCGTAGTGTATTCATGAACGACGCCGTCAATTTCAACCTCAGTAACCGCACATCCCGGGATAGAAGACAACATGACGCGTCTTAAGGCATTCCCTAAGGAATGACCAAACCCGCGCTCAAGAGGCTCTATTACAATCCTAGAATGATTTGCCGTGTGACTAACAACTTCTACCAGCTGTGGTTTTAATAAGCCAGCAATGGAACTCTGCATATTATGTACTCAGATATTATTTCGAATAAAGCTCAACAACCAATTGCTCATTCATATCGGCGCCTAATTCAGCACGATCAGGCAAAGACTTGAATGTACCGCTCATTTCCTTGGGATTAACATCTACCCAGTTAGGAAAGCCATATTGTTCCATGATGGACAAGGAGTCGATAACGCGTTGTTGTTTTTTCGCCTTTTCGCGAATAGCAACTATGTCTCCCGGCTGTACTTGATAAGAAGGGATATTGCTTATAGTATCGTTAACAACAATCGCTTTATGCGAAACCAACTGTCTCGCTTCTGCGCGTGTAGAAGCATAACCCATTCGATATACAACATTATCCAACCGGCTTTCCAACAGATGCAATAAATTTTGGCCTGTTGCGCCTTTTTTCAGATCAGCAGACTTATAGTAGTTTCTAAACTGCTTTTCTAAAACGCCGTATATTCTACGGATACGTTGTTTTGCCCGCAACTGCATCGCATAATCAGAATTACGCGTGCGTTTTGTACCATGCTGCCCCGGTCTTTGCTCTAACTTGCACTTCCCTTCTAAAGATTTGCCTCTGCTTTTCAGCAACAAATCAGCGCCTTCTCTACGGCTTAACTTACAAGTAGGTCCTAGATATCTAGCCATTCTTCTTCACCAACCCTTATACTCTACGTTTTTTCGGCGGACGACAACCATTATGTGGAATCGGCGTCACATCAACGATATTTGCAATCTTAAAACCCAAATTGCTCAACGAGCGAACCGCCGACTCTCTTCCCGGCCCAGGCCCCTTGATCATAACATCCAAGTTCTTCATACCGAATTCTCTAGCAACTGTACCCGCCCTTTCCGCAGCCACCTGAGCCGCAAACGGGGTGCTTTTTCTTGAGCCGCGAAAACCGGAACCACCGGAAGTCGCCCAAGACAAAGCATTACCTTTTCTATCAGTAATTGTTACAATGGTGTTATTGAAAGAAGCATGAACGTGCGCTACGCCGTCAGCGACTTCTTTCTTAACGCGTTTCTTTGATCGATTTTGAGTTGCCATTCTATTGTCTCTTTAGGAATATCTTATTTTTTTATCGGCTTGCGCGGCCCTTTTCGAGTGCGCGCATTGGTGCGCGTTCTCTGCCCTCTCAAAGGCAAACCGCGTCTATGCCTAATACCGCGAAAACAGCCCAGATCCATCAATCTTTTGATATTCATTGATACTTCTCTGCGCAGATCACCCTCAACCGTCATTCCAGATATTACTTTACGAATAGACTCTAGCTGATCTTCTTCCAAATCTTTTATCTTACTGGAAGGCTCAATTCCAACTTCTTTGCAAATATTAATTGCTGTTTGCCGACCAATACCGTAAATAGCGGTTAATGCAATCTCTGCATGCTTATGGTCTGCTACGTTTATCCCGGCAATACGTGCCATCTAGATACCCCACATCAGTACTCTAAAGTTAAGCGCGAAATTATAGCATCCCACCAAATCCAGCGCAACAAAAATTATCCTTGACGTTGCTTATGTCGCCCATCCTTGCAGATAACACGAACAACACCGTTTCTTTTTACAACTTTACAATTTCTACAAATTTTTTTTACAGAAGCGCGAACTTTCACGGCTATCTCCAATAAATTATTAATTACCTTTTAAGGTTGGCTTTTTTCATCAAGCCTTCATATTGCTGCGACATCAAATGAGTCTGCATTTGTGAAATAAAATCCATCACAACAACCACAATGATCAACAATGACGTTCCGCCAAAGTAAAAAGGAACATTCCAATATACGATCAAGAATTCCGGCAACAAACAAACCAAAGTAATATAAAAAGCCCCAACTAAAGTTAACCGAGTCATTACTTTGTCGATATAAGCAGTGGTTTGAGCTCCAGGTCTAATGCCCGGCAGAAAAGCACCGGATTTCTTTAAATTATCAGCTGTCTCTTTTGAATTAAAGACCAATGCTGTATAGAAAAAACAAAAGAAAATGATCGCTGCCGCATAGAACATCACATAAATCGGCTGTCCCGGCGATAACACAGTTGAAATATCCTGCAGCCAGGTCATACCTTCAGCATTACCGAACCAGCCTGCGATAGTGGCCGGAAACAGGATAATACTGGAAGCGAAAATAGGAGGAATCACGCCCGCCATATTCAACTTCAAAGGCAAAAAGCTGCTTTGCCCGGCAAACATACGCCTACCCTGCTGTCTTTTTGGATAGTTAATAATAATCCGTCTTTGACCGCGCTCAACGAAAACAACCAAAGCGGTAACAGCAATAGACAACAAGAATAATAAGATAATAAAAGCGCTATTCATTTCACCGGTGCTGGCCAATTCCAAAGTACCACCGATTGCTGACGGCAGTCCGGAAACAATACCTGCAAAAATGATCAATGAAATACCATTGCCAATACCACGCTCAGTAACTTGTTCACCCAACCACATCAAAAAGATAGTGCCAGTCACCAAAGTCGTTGCAGTGATTACCACAAAGCCAAGCCCGGGACTGATAACAACAGGCAGCCCGCCTGCGGTCTGATCCTGTAACGCCACCGATATGCCAATCGCCTGGAATGTCGCTAAGACAACCGTTCCATAACGCGTATACTGGGAAATTTTACGACGCCCGGACTCACCCTCTTTTTTAACTTGCTCTAAAGCAGGAACAACAACGGTCATTAATTGCATAATGATCGATGCGGAAATGTAAGGCATAATCCCTAATGCGAATATACTCAATCGCATCAAGGCCCCACCCGAGAACATGTTAAACATATCCAATATTGATCCGCTTTGCTGCTCAAACATAATGTTTAAAGCTTTTGGATCAATTCCGGGAACCGGAATATGTGCGCCTACGCGATAAACGAAGAAAGCTCCAAGAACAAAAAGCAATCTTGTTCTAAGCTCAGCAAACCCGCTCATTCTACTTGCCATTTCAGCTCTTGAAGTGCTCACGTTATTCCTCTATTTTTCCGCCTGCAGCTTCAATGGCTTTTTTGGCGCCTTCAGTCACCGAAATACCTTTAATTGTCACTGCTTTTGAAATTTCACCTGAACTAATTACTTTTACTTTTTTGGTAATTGCAGGCACAAGATTTTGCTCAACCAACGCATCTAAATCAATAACATCAGCAGCGACAATCGCCAATTCATTCAAGCGTAATTCTGCAGAATGTTTTTTAATTCGTGATGTAAAACCTACCTTAGGCAAGCGTCTCTGCAACGGCATTTGTCCGCCTTCAAAACCTACTTTGTGGAAACCGCCGCTACGCGATTTCTGGCCTTTATGACCTCTTCCGCAAGTTTTACCTAAAGTTGACCCAATGCCGCGGCCTACTCTTTTTGATTTTTTTCTTGAGCCATAGGTTGACTGTATACTATTCAAGTACATTAGACTTCCTCAACTTTAAGCATATAAGATATTTTATTAATCATCCCGCGATTTTCAGGAGTATCAATAACTTCAACAGTTTGACGTATCTTACGCAAACCTAAGCCTTTCAAACATTGCTGATGGCTTTTCAATCGACCAATTTTACTTTTGGTCATTGTGACGCTTAATTTTTTTTCCGCCATAATGATTACCCGGTAATTTCTTCTACTGTTAAACCGCGTTTAGCAGCAATTGATTTAGCATCATGCATACCGGCCAAGCCTTCGATTGTTGCTCTTACAACATTGATAGGATTGTTTGTTCCTATACACTTAGCCAATACATTATGCACGCCGACTACTTCGAAAACCGCTCTCATTGCGCCGCCGGCGATAATACCGGTACCCTCTGAAGCAGGTTGCATATAAACTTTAGCGGCGCCGGTGTTTGACATAACCGAATATTGTAAAGTATCGCCTTTCAACGCAACATTCTTCATGTTTTTACGCGCTTGCTCCAAAGATTTTTGGATTGCGATAGGCACTTCTCTCGCTTTACATACGCCATAACCAACCTTGCCCTGACCATCGCCGACAACAGTTAAAGCTGTAAAACCGAAAACTCTACCGCCTTTTACTACTTTTGCGACGCGACGAACGGAAACTAACTTTTCTTGTAATCCGTCAGTACTACCTTGAGATGGTGCTGTTGCCATTTTATTCCCCTAGAACTTCAATCCAGCTTCGCGCGCCGCATCTGCTAATGCTTTTACACGACCATGATATTTAAAACCCGAACGATCAAATGCTACTTCAGTAACGCCTGCAGCCAATGCTTTTTCCGCAACTGCTTTACCCACAGCAGTCGCCGCCGCTACATTACCAGTACCCGATACTGTAGATTTAATATCGGCTTGCAAAGTCGATGCGCTGGCTACCGTAGTATTACCATCGTTACTTATTACTTGTGCATAGATATGTTGTGAAGTTCTGTGAACAGTCAACCTATTGACGCCAAGCTCTTTAATTTTGCTGCGCTGTCTCAGCGCACGCTTAATACGGGAAGATTTCTTATCCATCACTTTACCTTACTTCTTCTTGGCTTCTTTACGGGCAACATATTCATCGGTATAACGCACACCTTTTCCTTTATAAGGCTCTGGCGGACGAAACGCTCTTATTTCCGACGCAATTTGACCTACTTGTTGTTTATCACAACCTTTAACAACCAATTCAGTTTGACTTGGCGCTTCAATTGTAACTCCATCAGGAGCAGTAAACTCAACAGGATTGGAATAACCCAAATTCAAAGTTAATTTTTTACCTTGCACTTGAGCTCTATAACCAACCCCGACTAAGGTCAACTTTTTCTCGAAACCAGCCGAAACGCCGGTTACCATATTATTAATTGATGCTCTCGCGGTGCCTGCTTGTGCTTTAGCATTCTTGACTGCGGCATCCCAAGAAAAAGAAATAACATTGTCATTCACATTTACATCAACGCCGTCATGAACGGTAAAGTTCATTTGCCCGCCTTTGCCTTTAACGGACATAAGCTTGCCATCAAGCTTTACTTCAACACCTGACGGTACAGTTATTGGGGCATTTGCAACTCTAGACATATTTCACCCTTCCCTTAACATACTGTGCAAATGACTTCGCCGCCGTGCCCAATGGCCCGCGCCGCTCTATCCGTCATAACACCGCTAGATGTTGAAACAATTGCGATACCCAAACCGCCTAATACTTTAGGCAACTCATCTTTCGATTTATAGATACGCAAACCCGGTCTACTGACTCTTTTAACCTCTTCAATTACCGGAAGGCCATCGAAATATTTCAACTCAACGGTCATTTCAGTGTGACTGCCGTTTGTTTCAGTAACAAAGTCTGTAATATAACCTTCTTCTTTTAAAACTTTTGCAATTGCAACCTTCAACTTTGAAGATGGCAATTTAACATTTTTCTTTCCTGCAGATTGCCCGTTTCTGATCCGGGTCAACATATCCGCAATCGGATCACTCATACTCATTGTAAATTCTCCAAAAACCCTTTTCTTTTATTACCAACTGGCTTTTGTCAAACCGGGGACATCGCCACGCATGGTCGCTTCCCTCAATTTGTTACGACTTAAGCCGAATTTCCTATAATAACCGTGCGGTCTGCCAGTTAAGTTACAACGGTTTCTAACCCTTGCCGAACTGGAATCCCTTGGTAGTTTTTGCAGTTTTACTTGAGCACTCTCGATCTCTTCAAACGAAGATTGAGGATTTCTGATAACTTCTTTCAGCGCTTTCCTTTTTTCTTCGTACCTTTTGACCAATTTTACACGCTTGTTTTCGCGCGCAATCATAGATTTTTTTGCCATTTATACGCCCTTTAGTTCTTGAATGGAAAATTAAAATGCTTTAATAACGCCAAACCTTCTTTATCAGATTTAGCTGTCGTAGTGATGGAAATATCCAAACCGCGCAGGGTATCAATTTTGTCATAATCAATTTCAGGGAAAATGATTTGCTCTTTTACACCCATTGAATAATTTCCACGCCCATCAAAGCTTTTAGGGCTCATTCCGCGAAAATCGCGAATCCTAGGGATTGAAATGCTGATTAAGCGGTCCAGAAATTCATACATTCTGTCGCTTCTTAAGGTCACTTTACAACCTATCGGCATATCATCACGAATTTTAAAACCGGCGATTGATTTTCTCGCCAAAGTTACAACCGGCTTTTGACCGGAAATTTTTTCCATATCCGACAAAGCAGCTTGTAATACTTTTTTATCGGCTACAGCTTCGCCCACACCCATATTCAAAGTGATTTTGGTCAATTTCGGCACTTCCATAATTGACTTATAACCAAGCTCATCTTTGAGCGTAGACTGAATTTTTTCTTTATATAGAGCTTCTAATCTAGACATATCACCACCTATGCATCAACAACTTCGTTCGTTGATTTAAAATATCTGACTTTTTTGCCATCATCTAGAAATTTGAAGCCTATTCTGTCAGCTTTTTGCGTTTCAGGATTGTAAATACCCAAATTTGAAATGTCTAATGGCATTTCTTTATCGATTATTCCACCTGGTTCGCCAGCATTCGGGTTTCCCCTCTTGTGTTTCTTGGCAACATTAATGCCTTGAACAATTGCTCTGCCGTTTGTGAAAATCTTAGTAACTCTACCTTGCTTTCCCTTGTCTTTACCGGCAAGCACCACAACATCATCGCCTTGTTTAATCTTTTGCATTTTGAACCTCTTACAAAACTTCCGGAGCCAGTGAAATAATTTTCATAAATTTTTCACCTCTCAGCTCACGCGTTACAGGCCCAAAAATACGCGTACCTAACGGTTGCAATTGGGTATTTAAAATAACTGCCGCATTTTCGTCAAAACGGATTACCGACCCGTCTTGTCTTCTAACGCCTTTACGCGTTCTTACCACCAAAGCGTTATATACTTCGCCTTTTTTTACACGGCCTCTAGGAATAGCGTCTTTAACGCTTACTTTTATAATGTCACCAATACCGGCATATCGCCTATGCGATCCACCCAGAACTTTGATACACATGACCCTTTTTGCACCGCTGTTATCGGCGACGTCAAGGTTAGTTTGCATCTGAATCATTTTTAAATCCCAACTCTCGTTACTATTGCTAAAGCAATTATTTTGTTGTTTCTAAAATTTCCACCAGTCTAAAAGTTTTATTTTTAGACATAGGTCTGCATGACGTAATGGTGACAACATCACCTTCATTACATTGATTAAGCTCATCATGCACCAATAATTTGGTCGAACGTTTAATAATTTTGCCATAAACAGGATGTTTAACTAACCGCTCAACTAATACCGAAGCGGTTTTATCCATTTTATTGCTAATTACTCGACCGGTAATCGTTCGTAATTTTTCTGTTTCAGTAGTCATCATTATGCACTCGCCATTTCATTCAACACAGTATGGACACGAGCAATATCACGTCTTACTTTCTTAACCTGATCGGATTTGGACAATTGACCTGTCGCTTTTTGCATTCTCAGGTTAAATTGTTCCCGCGATAATTCTAACAATAAATCTGTTAGCTCTTGCTTTGACTTTTCACGTAATTCACTGGCCTTCATCACAATATTGTCCGTGCTGCAAATGTTGTTTTTACTGGTAATTTAGCGGCTGCCAATTTAAAAGCTTCGCGCGCCAAGTCTTCAGAAACACCCTGGATTTCATACAACATTGTGCCAGGCTTAATCTGAGCGACCCAATATTCCACACTACCTTTACCTTTACCCATTCTCACTTCCAATGGTTTTTTAGTAATCGGCTTATCAGGAAACACGCGAATCCATAATTTTCCGCCACGTTTAACATGTCTTGTAATCGTTCTACGCGCAGCCTCAATTTGGCGGGCGGTAATTCTACCACGACTTGTCGCCTTTAATCCATATTCACCGAAGCTCACTGAAGAACCTCTTATAGCGGTACCGTTATTTTTACCTTTATGCTGCTTACGAAACTTAGTTCTTTTTGGTTGAAGCATGACTAATCCTTCCCTTTATTTACTGATTTTTTACTGCTTTCAGCATTTTGAGAAGCATTGTGCGCTTCCATATCGTAAATTTCACCTTTGAAAATCCATACTTTAATACCGATGATTCCATAGGTGGTATTAGCTTCCGCAGTGCCGTAGTCAATGTCGGCGCGCAATGTGTGCAAAGGCACTCGACCTTCTCTATACCATTCGCCGCGAGCGATTTCAGCACCGTTTAAACGACCGGCAACATTAATTTTGATGCCTTCAGCGCCCAACCTCATTGTATTGGTAACAGCGCGCTTCATCGCTCTACGATACATAATTCTCTTTTCCAGTTGCTGAGCAATACTTTCCGCAACTAATTTTGCATCTAACTCCGGCTTTCTGATCTCTTCAACATTCATTTGCACAGGCAAACCCATCATTGAAGATACAACCTGTCTCATTTTATCGATATCTTCGCCTTTTTTACCGATCACAATACCAGGTCTAGCGGTATGAACTGTAATATGCGCGTTTTTACCCGGACGGTTGATCTGAATCCGGCTAACCGACGCGTGAGCTAATTTTTGTTGAATATACTCACGCACTTTCAAATCTTGTAACAAGAATACTGGATAGTTTTGGCTGCTTGCATACCATCTTGATGTCCAATCTTTAACTATCCCCAGGCGAATCCCCGTTGGATGTACTTTTTGACCCATTTTTTTGCCTCTATTCGTATTCTGCTACTTTGACTGTAATATGACAGGTTCTTTTTAAAATCCTGTTCGCCCGACCTTTTGCTCTTGGGCGTATTCTTTTCATTGTTGCCGCTTCATTAACGAAAACAGTCGAAACAACCAACTCATCAACATCTGCGCTTTCGTTATGCTCTGCATTGGCAATTGCCGACTCCAGAACTTTTTTAATGATAGCCGCCGCTTTTTTAGAGCTGAACTGCAAAACATTCAAAGCCTTTTCTACGGGTAAACCACGAATCTGATCACCGACCAATCTAGCTTTTTGTGCTGATAACGGGGCATTACTTAATTTTGCTGAAATTTCCATCTTCCCCCCTTATCTGGATTTTTTATCCGCTATATGACCTTTATATGTTCGGGTCGGAGCGAACTCGCCTAATTTGTGGCCGACCATGTTTTCAGATATCAATACTGGCACATGTTGACGGCCATTATGTACTGCAATCGTCAAACCTAACATATCCGGGCTGATCATAGATCTTCTTGACCATGTTTTAATCGGTTTCCTATTATTTGCCTTCACTGCTGCTTCAACTTTCTTAAGCAAGTGATGATCTATAAATGGACCTTTTTTAATTGAACGTGGCACCTTTTATACCTCTTATTTTTGCTTACGGCGTCTGACAATCATATTATCAGTGCGTTTGTTTTTACGTGTTTTATAACCTTTAGTAGGCATACCCCATGGCGATACAGGATGTCTCCCTCCTGAAGTACGTCCTTCACCACCACCATGCGGATGGTCTACCGGGTTCATCGCAACACCTCTAACTGTCGGCCTAACGCCGCGCCAACGAGACGCGCCGGCTTTACCTAATGAAATCAAGTTATGCTCTGAATTTGAGACCTCGCCGATAACCCCTTTACAATCCGCCATGACTTTACGCATTTCCCCGGATCTTAATCTCAAGGTTACATGCATACCTTCTTTAGCAACCAATTGCGCTGAAGTTCCGGCGCTTCTGGCTAATTGAGCGCCTTTACCAGGCTTCAATTCAATGCAATGCACAGTCGTACCCAACGGCATATTGCGCAACGGCATGCAGTTACCCGCTTTTACCGGCGTTGTTTCCGCAGACACAACTTCCTGGCCTTGTTCCAATCCCTTAGGAGCGATAATATATTTACGTTCGCCGTCTTTATATAGCAATAGTGCGATATTCGCCGATCTATTGGGATCGTATTCCAGACGCTCTACTTTCGCAGGAATATCAACTTTGTTTCGTTTAAAATCAATGACACGATAGTGTTGTTTATGACCACCACCTACATGCCGTGTTGTAATTCTACCTTGGTTGTTGCGACCGCCGGTTTTACTTTTCTTGTCCAGCAGTGGAGCATAGGGCTTACCTTTGTGTAAATTTTCATTTTTTACACGCACAACAAACCGTGATCCAGGTGATGTTGGCTTAGAGTTTAAAATCGCCATTATTCTTCTACCGTTCCTAATTGACCTTTAATTCGTGTTACTATGCTGTTTGAAAGTCGATATCTTGACCTTCTTTCAACTTGACGTATGCTTTTTTCCAATCAGAGCGCTTACCTAATGAACGCCCGAAGCGTTTAACTTTCCCTTTAACATTAAGCACTCTTACCGAATCCACTTCTACATCAAACATCAACTCAACAGCGTTTTTTACCTGCAGCTTTGTTGCGCTTTTTTGTACTTTAAATACAAATTGTCTATTTTGCTCAGCTGAAATTGAACCTTTTTCCGAAATAACCGGAGCTTGCAAAATGTTTGCTAATTTACTTCCTTCCAAACTCATGACAAGCGCTCCTCAATTTGTTTAATCGCTGCGGAAGTTGCAATTACTTTATCAGCAGACACTAAAGAAACGGGATCTATAGAATAAACTGTCGCTACATCCACATAGGGAATATTGCGTGTTGATAGAACCAATTCTTCGGTCAACTCATCAGCAATAATCAAAACCCTTTTTGCATCGACAGACTTTAATTTCGCCGCCATTTCTTTGGTTTTATTGGAGCCAGGTAAAATATCATTGCTTATATTCAAGCGATCCTGACGCAATAATTCTGAAAAGATTGAACGTATTCCCGCTCGATACATTTTCTTGTTTATTTTTTGCTCAAATGATCTCGGCTGCGCGGCAAATGTCACACCGCCGGTTCTCCACAAAGGACTTCTACGGGTTCCCGCTCTAGCTTGACCGGTTCCTTTCTGACGCCAAGGCTTAATGCCGCCGCCCCTCACTGCTGAACGGTTTTTGTGAGCTTTAGTGCCTGCTCTGGCGTTAGCCATATGCCTTACAACCAATTGATGCACTAATGTTTCATTAAATTCCTGACCAAAAACGGCTTCAGCCACTTCAACCGCAGTAGCCGAATCCTGATCATTTATCGCTGGTACTTGCAATGACATAATCTATTAACCTTTCTTTGTTTTCACTGCAGGGGTGATAACAACATCTCCACCTTTAGCGCCCGGAACAGAACCTTTAACCAGAATTAAATTTCTTTCAGCATCAACCGCATGAACAATTAAATTCTGTGTCGTTGTTTTAACAGCTCCCATATGACCGGCCATTTTTTTGCCTTTGAATACTCTTCCAGGAGTTTGACACATACCAATAGAACCAGGAGCTCTATGTGAAATTGAGTTGCCGTGGGTAGCGTCTTGCATTTTAAAATTATGACGCTTAACGCCGCCGGCGTATCCTTTACCAATACTGGTTCCGGAAACATCAACTTTTTGTCCGGCTTCAAAAATACTCAAGCTTAATTCAGATCCGGCAGCTAATTCCTCACCTTCACCATCATTCAGCCTAAATTCCCAAAGTCCGCGGCCGGCAGTAACATTTGCTGCAGCATAATGCCCCGCCATTGCTTTGTTAACTTTTGATGACTTTTTGTCGCCCGCAGCAACTTGTACTGCGCGATAGCCATCATTCTCCAGATTTTTTACTTGCACAACTTTGTTTTCATCAATCTGAAGCACAGTCACGGGAACTGTTGTACCATCTTCACAAAATACGCGGGTCATACCACTTTTACGACCTATAAGACCTATTGACATCTGCCAATCCCTCTAATTTTATCTAACAGCTGCTTATTTCAGCTTAATTTGAACATCTACCCCAGCAGCAAGATCCAACTTCATCAATGCATCTACGGTTTTATCTGTTGGCTCCACAATATCGAGCAATCTTTTATAAGTTCTTAACTCATATTGATCTCGCGCATCTTTATTCACATGCGGTGAAATCAAGACTGTGAAGCGTTCTTTTCTAGTAGGCAAAGGAATAGGGCCCATAACCTGGGCGCCTGTTCTTTTTGCTGTTTCTACTATCTCACCAGCAGATTGATCGATTAATTTGTGATCAAACGCTTTTAAACGGATCCTGATAGTTTGATTTGACATTTCTTTTTTACTCGATAATTGATGCTACAACACCAGCGCCTACTGTACGGCCGCCTTCACGAACCGCAAAACGCAATCCTTCATCCATCGCAATCGGCGCAATCAGTTTAACTTCAACTGTTACATTGTCGCCCGGCATCACCATTTCTACGCCTTCCGGCAATTCAACCGCACCCGTTACATCAGTTGTTCTGAAGTAAAACTGCGGACGATAACCATTGAAGAACGGCGTGTGACGACCACCTTCATCTTTAGACAAAACATAGATTTCCGCTTTGAAATGAGTATGCGGAGTAATACTACCCACATGCGCTAATACTTGGCCACGCTCAACTTCTTCACGTTTAGTACCGCGTAACAAAACGCCGACGTTGTCGCCCGCCTCGCCCTGATCCAATAACTTACGGAACATTTCCACGCCGGTACAGGTTGTTTTTGTCGTTTCTTTAATACCGACGATTTCGATTTCCTCACCGACTTTAATCACGCCGCGCTCAACACGACCTGTGACTACTGTGCCGCGACCGGAGATCGAGAACACGTCTTCAATCGGCATCAAAAATGCGCCGTCTACCGCTCTTTCCGGCTCCGGAATATAGCTGTCTAATGCATCAACCAGCTTAACAACCGCCGGAACACCAATGTCGCTGGTATCGCCTTCCAATGCTTTCAACGCAGAACCGATAATGATCGGCGTGTCATCGCCTGGAAATTCGTAAGCGTCCAGCAATTCACGCACTTCCATTTCAACCAATTCAATTAATTCTTCATCATCAACCATGTCCGCTTTATTCAGGAACACTACGATGTATGGAACGCCAACCTGTCTTGACAACAAGATGTGTTCTCTGGTTTGCGGCATCGGGCCATCAGCCGCCGAACAAACCAAAATAGCGCCGTCCATCTGCGCCGCACCGGTAATCATGTTCTTTACATAATCGGCGTGACCTGGACAATCTACGTGCGCATAGTGACGCGCGTCTGACTCATATTCTACGTGAGAGGTTGCAATTGTGATGCCGCGCTCACGTTCTTCCGGCGCATTATCGATTTGATCAAATGCTCTAGCTTCTCCGCCTTGGATTTCAGCCATTACTTTGGTCAGCGCCGCCGTCAAAGTTGTTTTACCGTGGTCAACGTGACCAATCGTGCCCACGTTTACGTGCGGCTTAGTTCTTTCAAATTTTTCTTTAGCCAT
>SPJM01000345.1 GCA_006844585.1 Methylococcaceae bacterium
AGTGGTATTTGAGGATGTTTATTTTTGTGTGGTAGAAAAATGTTAGTTTTGAATGAATGATTAGTTCGCCTTTATCACAGAGTTATTACTGGAGATTTTATGAGTACAATAGAGGAAGCTTTAAAAAAAGCAGAAAAACGGCGACAACAAGAGTTGGCTGATCATAAACTGGAGCCTACCGAAAATTTTCGGAACAATGATTTATCTAATCAGGAAATTAGTGAAGATTCATACGCGCTAAATGTTGAAACAACTCAATCTGAAATTCATTCAGTTGGTGAACATGCACATGATATTAAAGCAGAATTAGAAGTTGAAAGATTTGATTGGAATTATTTAAAAGAACACGGATTCATTACTGCTGATAATGTCAGTACAAAACTAGCTGAAGAATATCGCGTTATTAAACG
Organism: Methylococcaceae bacterium; assembly: GCA_006844585.1. Lineage (GTDB taxonomy): Bacteria > Pseudomonadota > Gammaproteobacteria > Methylococcales > Methylomonadaceae > Methylomarinum. Next base: position 411 of record SPJM01000345.1, read on the forward strand.
ACCTTTGGTTGTTAATGCCATTGGGGCGAGAAAGAAAGATATTCAACGATCAAATTTGATATTAATTACCAGTAGCGTTCCGGGCGAGGGCAAAACATTTACATCGGTCAATTTGGCCTTAAGCATAGCTGCTGAAATGGATAAGAAAGTATTGTTAATTGATGGCGATGTTTCTAAACCCGGCATCTCTAAAGTGTTGGGCATTAAACGCAGTCCTGGCTTAATTGAGTTTTTAGAAGGTGAAATCGAAAGTCTTTCGGATATTATTTTGCAAACTGAAATAGAGGGTTTGCGTGTGATTCCCGCCGGAAAAAGGCATCAATACTCTACTGAGTTATTAGCCAGTGATAAAATGGCTTCATTAGCGCAAGAGCTAAGTGACCGCTATCCTGATCGAATTGTAATTTTCGATACTCCTCCTTTATTGGCGACTAGTCAAGCGGAAGTATTAGCCAGTATGGTAGGCCAAGTTGTCTTAGTTATTGCCGCTGAATCGACGCCGGAAGCATTAGTCATGGAATCTGTGCAAAAATTAGAAAATTGCGCTGAAGTTGTTATGACCTTGCTTAATAAAGTACAACGTTCCTCGTTAGATTCCGGCTATTACGGATATGGCAATTACGGATATGGTAAATAATGATTTTATGAATATAAAAACAACTCGAAGTTTTTTTCTTTTTGAAATTTTAATGTTGTTTTTTTTTCTTCTTCATGGGACTAATGCCAACGCTATCAATTGGTATTTTAGACCTAGTTTAACAATCGAAGAAACTTATTCTGATAATATTAACCAAGACAATGATAATGGCGGAAGCGCGTTAGTTACCGAAGTCAGTCCTGGTTTTACGCTAAGTTCAAGATCTTCAGTTAATCAAATCGATTTAAACTATCGAATGCAAAATCTTTATAATGCCGGGGGCGATTCTAAACTAAGAATTCATAATCAGCTACAATTTAATTCGCATTTTGAGCTTTTGCGCAAATCGCTTTATTTAGACGCAGACAGCACAATAAGCCAACAAAATATTTCAAATCGAAATATTGTTAGTGACAACCTATCCAATAGCAATTCTAATTCAAATGTAATGACTTTTAATATTTCGCCCTATTGGACGCCGCATTTTAAGGAATATGCAGATGGTGAAGTGAGAGTTGGATACAACCGTGTGGTGGCAGATGATACTGCTGCGAATCTTTCGAATTCACATAGTCTTAATCAAAGTATAAGATTAAATAGTGGTCGTTTTTTTAAGCGTATTAACTGGAATGTTTCATTCGAAAATCGTGAACAGCGTAATAGTACTGACGATAATATACAATTTCAAAATTCCCAGGCTGAAATTAGAACATTTTTCTTTAATCGAGACTTAAACGTTTTTGCACGCATCGGCCATTCGGAAAACAATTTTGAAACAAATATTTCCAGTAGTAGAAACGGTTTTTCTTATACTTTTGGAGGGTTATGGCGGCCAAGCCAAAGGTTCAGTCTGCAAGCAGGCTATGGAAACAATGTTTTTGTCACTGTAAATATTTCGCCTCACCGCCGTTTAAATTGGTCAACAACCTATTTTAATAATGATATTGGTTTGAACAATGGGGAACGTTGGCAAACTTCTATTAATTATGATTCCAGAAACTCAATCTGGTCTTTTAATTATTCAGAAAATACGGTTACCGCCCAACAAGTATTACTTGAACAACAGGTATTCACTTTGGTAGATCAATTTGGCGAAACAATATTGAATCCATTGACGGGTCAACCGCTTTTATTTGCCCGTGATTTACCCACTTTGACTGATGAAGTCTTTATCACTAAACGTGCGGATCTATCAGTTTCTTTTCGTACAGGAAAAAGTTTCTTTACATTAAATGGTTATCGAGAGCGTAGGGAATTCCAAGAATCGCTTAATCATGAGGATGTGTATGGCGCTAACACCTCTTGGAACTGGAATTTTGAAAGAAGAACCAGTTCCAATACACGGCTATTATGGCAAGCAACCGAAGGTCAGGATAGTACAAAGGATCAAAGGTTTGAGGCCAGTCTAGGCGTTACCCATAATATTTCCCGCTATCTTAACGGCAGGCTTCAATATCGCTTTATCAATCAGCAATCAGATTTAGCTCAGAATGAATTTACCGAAAATCGCGTAAGTTTTAGTTTAACGGTGAGATATTAACCCAGCCTTGTCGGTAATATTTTTATTTATTGATAAACAATTAAAAAAATTTATAGCATTACAAACATGAAAAGCGGAAATATTCTATTAGTATATAAATCAGCAGGATGCCTGTTTTATAGCGTTGAGATGACAAGGCTGGGTTAAATGTATAACGAATTTTATAATCTTACTAAAAATCCTTTTCAACTCAATGCTGATCCGGATTTCTTTTTTGACAGTTCGGGACACAAAAGAGCTAAGGCATATCTACGTTATGGTTTAGCACAGGGAGAAGGAATCGTTGTGGTCCGTGGTAATCCGGGGATGGGAAAAACCATGTTAGTAAAAGAACTCGGGCAATTTTTAGAACGGGATGATTCAATTACGATTGGTTTTTTGGTGACTTCCAATGTAGATGCGGAAGATACTTTAAGACTATTAGCGGCAACTTTTTCTATTCATTATGAACTGGATGATACCAAAGCTACTTTACTCAACAGAATAGAAGGTTTTTTTAAAGATCAAGCAAAACAAGGGAAGCGGGTATTATTAATTGTCGATGAAGCGCAAAATTTACCTAAGCAATCTATTGAAGAGTTAAGAATGCTTTCTAATTTTGAGTGGGAAGGCAATATTGTTTTTCAAACCTTTTTAATTGGTCAGGAAGAGTTAGGCAAACGAATTTTTTCGCCGGATATGGAGCAAGTTAGGCAAAGAATCGTCGCCACTTATCAACTCAATGCATTAAATGCTGTTGAAACCAAAGAATATATTTTGTTTCGTTTAGAAAAAGCGGGTTGGAAAGGAAACCCTGGTTTTGATGATGAAGTTTTTAACGAAATCTATGATTTCACTCAAGGAACGCCCCGAAACATCAATAATTTATGTGATCGCTTATTGCTTTATGGTTTTTTGGAAGAACTGAATCATATTAACTTAAAAGCTGCGCAAAAAGTTATTTCTGAATTAAAGGAAGATAATAAAGAAGTTGAGATTCAAGAAACGGCTATTGTTGAGGAGGAGTTTTCCGAAATCAATACAGAGGATCAAAATTTGACAGATAGAGTGCGGTTTCTTGAAAAGAAGGTTGCTGAATTGAACCGGAAATTAACAAAAGAGCAAGCCTTGTTAAGGAAGGCTATTTTAATACAATTGGATATGGACGATATTTATTCCGACCAAGGTGATAATTAAAGCGAGGCAAATTCAGTGCAGAATGCGATGACGGTGGATGTGGAAGATTATTTTCAAGTTTCTGCATTTGAATCTTATATCAAAAAATCAGATTGGGATGTCTGTGAACACAGAGTTGAACAAAATACCCGAAAAATTTTAAAAATTTTTGCTGAACATAATATAAAAGCGACCTTTTTTACGCTGGGTTGGGTTGCTGAACGTTACCCTGAATTGATTAAATCAATTGTTGCTGAAGGGCATGAATTGGCTTGTCACGGATATGAGCATATTAGAGTTACGGAACAAACTCCGGAACAATTCAGGCTTGATATCCGTAAATCAAAATCGATATTGGAAAATATATCAGGAACTTCGGTTATTGGTTATAGAGCGGCAAGTTATTCGATAAATAAACAGAACTTATGGGCGCATGAGATTTTAGAAGAGGAGGGATTTCGCTACAGCTCCAGCATCTATCCGGTTAAACATGATTTATACGGTATTCCGGATGCCCCCAGGTTTTGTTACAAGCCTCTGCAAAACAAGAATTTTATTGAAGTTCCGATCACCACATTGCCGTTTTTAAACAAAAACCTTCCTTGTGGAGGAGGCGGTTTTTTTCGTTTCTATCCTTATTTTTTTTCAAAATTAGCGATTGATCGGATTAATTCAGCTGAACAGAAAGCCGCAATTTTTTATTTTCATCCTTGGGAAATAGATCCGAATCAACCAAAACAATCCGGCTTGAGTTTTAAAACGCAGTTTAGACATTATTTGAATTTGACCCGCATGGAAGCGCGATTAAAAAAACTAATCCATGACTTTGAATGGAATACCATGGAAAACGTGTTTTTAGATGCACAAAACCCGGATTGACTGAAATTGTTCTAACAAATTCGAATAAATGATTAAAATTCAAAGAAAATATAAAAAATCATGAAAATTTCTCTGCTTGATGAAAATAGCGCGGCTGCATGGGATGTATTTGTCGAAAATACCGAACAGGCTACTTTTTTTCATAAATCGGGTTGGAAAAAGGTTTTAGAATCGGCTTTCGGACACAAGGCGTATTTTTTTTATGCGGAAGATCAGGGGGAAATTGTCGGTATCCTGCCTTTACTTCATATAAAAAGCTTTTTATTCGGTAATTCATTATGTTCAACCGGTTTTTGCGTTTATGGCGGCATTGTTGCAATAAATGAAAGCGCTTTTGCCGCATTAGACGAAAAGGCCTGTCAATTAGCGGCTGATCTGAAGGTTGATCATCTGGAAATGCGCAATCAAACTCAGCAAAATCCGGATCGTCCCCGAAAAGATTTATATTTTACTTTTCGAAAGCAACTGGCTGATGATGTGGAAGCCAATATGTCGGTTATTCCCAGAAAACAAAGAGCTATGATACGCAAAGGCATTAAGGCGGGGTTAAAAAGCGAAATAGATAATGATATCGAGCGGTTTTACAGGGCCTATTCGGAAAGCGTTCGCAATTTGGGAACACCTGTTTTCAGCAAAAAATATTTCAAAATTTTAAAAGATGTTTTTGCTCAGGATTGCGAAGTGTTAACGGTGACCGATTCCAATGACCAGTTGGTGGCCAGTGTAATGAATTTTTATTTCAAAGATCAAGTCTTGCCCTATTATGGAGGCGGCGTGGAATCCGCGCGAGCGGTGCAGGGCAATGATTTTATGTATTGGGAAGTCATGCGCAGAGCGGTGGAAAAAGGGATAAAAGTTTTTGATTATGGTCGAAGCAAAGAGGGTACCGGTTCATATCGTTTTAAAAAACATTGGGGATTTGAGCCGCAACCATTGCATTATGAATTCCATTTGGTGAGTGCTAGCGATTTGCCGGACATTAATCCTTTAAATCCCAAATATCAAATTTTTATTGCGGCATGGAAAAAATTGCCTTTAGCTGTTAGTCAATTCGTTGGTCCGTGGTTAGCTAAAGATTTAGGATAAAATAATTACATGGAAAATTTACTTTTTTTGGTTCATCGAATTCCTTATCCGCCAAATAAAGGGGATAAAATTAGATCATTTCATTTTCTCAAAGCGATAGCAGAGCATTATCGGGTCATTATCGGCGCTTTTATAGATGATCCTGAAGATTGGAAATTTGAACGCAAACTAGATGACTTTTGTGCTGAAAGATTTTGTTTGCCGATAAATCCTAAAGTCGCCAAAATAAAGAGTTTGAGCGGTTTCCTGACTGGAGAAGCGCTCAGTTTGCCTTATTACCGCAATAAGCAAATGCAACAGTGGGTTGCTGAAACCATTAAAAAACACGATATTCGTAAAGTGATGATCTATTCTTCGGTCATGGCGCAATATGTTCCGGAACATAAGGATATCGATATGATCGTTGACTTTGTCGACGTTGATTCCGATAAATGGCGTCAATACGCCGGCAAAAAAAAATGGCCGGAAAGTTGGATATATCAAAGAGAAGCAAAAAAGCTTTTTGAATTTGAAGAGGCTGTTGTAAAACGCTCCAAAACCAGTTTTTTTGTTTCGGAAAAGGAAGCTGAGCTATTTCATCAATTATCCCCTTTAACTAAGGATAAAGTAACTTCCGTTAACAACGGAGTGGATATACAATTCTTTCAGCCGGATTTTAATGCCGCTAATCCTTATAAAGATAATGAAAAAGTCATGGTGTTTACCGGCGCCATGGATTATTGGCCAAATATTGACGCCGTCTCCTGGTTTGCGAAAAAAATTTTTCCGCAGATATTCAAGCAAGATTCCTCCGCTCGTTTCTATATTGTAGGCTCTAACCCGTCTAAGGAAGTTCAGGCATTGGCTCAAGAAGGCCAAATAATCGTGACCGGACGTGTTGAAGAAATTCGACCTTATTTAACTTTTGCGCATTTTGCAGTGGCCCCGTTACAAATCGCCAGAGGCATACAAAATAAGGTTTTGGAAGCAATGGCGATGGAAAAGAATATATTGGCGACTTCTGCGGCGATGGAAGGGATTTACAATTATGACCTCAAACATGTCATTATGAATGATGATCAACAACAGATTGTTAATGAAGCTTGTAGGCTGCTTAAATTAACGGATGTGAAAGCGCCTTCCAATAGAGAGTTCGTAGAAAAAAATTTCAGTTGGCGAAGTAATGGCGAACGTTTATTGCAATTGCTTTCTTGATAAATATGGAAAAAATAAAAGTTTTACTCGTATTCGGTACTCGCCCGGAAGCTATAAAAATGGCTCCGGTCGTGAAAGCGTTTGCAGAAGATCCGCGTTTTGAGAGCAAGGTTTGCGTAACCGCACAACATCGGGATATGTTGGATCAAGTGTTGCATTTGTTTCAGATCGAACCGGATTATGATTTGGATATCATGAAACATAATCAAGGGTTAACCGGGATTACTTGCGCTATTTTAAATGGCTTGGAGAAAGTTTTAACGGATTTCAAACCGAATCGGATATTAGTCCATGGCGATACTTCGACAACTTTTGCCGCGACATTGGCAGCCTATTATCAAAAAATTCCTGTCGCGCATGTCGAAGCCGGTTTACGAACCGGAAACATTTATTCGCCTTGGCCGGAAGAAGCAAACCGAAAACTAACCGGATGTTTAGCGGATTTACATTTTGCCCCGACCGAAACGGCAAAAAACAATTTGTTACATGAGGCGGTTGATGGACAACAAATTATAGTAACCGGTAATACAGTCATTGATGCTTTATATGATATAAAACAGCGCTTAGATATTGACTCAGCCTTATCAGAGAAATTAGCCGGATTATTTCCGTTTATCGATCAAGACAAAAAGGTCATTTTAGTGACGGGTCATAGAAGAGAAAGTTTCGGTTCCGGTTTTGAAAATATTTGTCGCGGGTTGCAACAATTGTCCACCCGTCAGGATATTCAAATTATTTATCCGGTGCATCTAAATCCGCAAGTCCAGGAACCGGTCAACAGGATTTTAGCTAACATCGCCAATGTATATTTGATAAAGCCTCAAGACTATTTGCCTTTTGTTTATTTGATGACGATTGCCGATATTATTTTGACTGATTCGGGTGGTGTACAAGAAGAGGCTCCTTCACTGGGAAAACCGGTTTTAGTGATGCGCGATACCACAGAAAGGCCGGAAGCGGTAGAGGCGGGAACTGTTAAGTTGGTCGGTGCTGATCAACAACAAATTGTAGATAATATTAATTTATTATTGGATGATGAGCAGGCTTACCAAGCCATGAGTTTTGCCCATAATCCATATGGGGATGGCAAAGCCAGTCAACGCATTATTTCAGGCGTATTCAATGCTAGATAAACAAACTTTTCAAAAAATTTCTGTTATTGGTTTAGGTTATATCGGATTGCCCACAGCAGCGGTTATTGCTTCGCGCGGCGTCCAAGTCATTGGCGTAGATGTGTCGGAACATGCCGTCAATACTATTAATCAAGGAAAAATCCATATCGTAGAACCGGATCTTGATATGTTGGTGCAAAGCGCCGTTAACACTGGTCAATTAAAAGCAACTACACAGCCTGAGTCAGCCGATGTCTTTTTAATTGCTGTGCCGACGCCGTTTACTGACAATCATAAACCTGACTTAAGTTATATTGAATCCGCTGTGAAGAAAGTTGCTCAAGTTTTGGAAAAAGGTAACCTGGTCATTTTGGAGTCAACTTCGCCGGTGGGCGCTACTGAAAAAATGTCGCAATGGATGGCGGACGTCCGGCAGGATTTAAGTTTTCCGCATCAACAAGCTGAAAATGCCGATATACAAGTGGCGCATTGTCCTGAACGCGTTTTGCCGGGATATGTCATTCAAGAATTGGTTTCCAACGATAGAGTGATAGGCGGGATAACGCCTAAATGTGCGGAAAGAGCTCGGGATTTGTACAAAATCTTTGTCAAAGGCGATTGTTTGATTACCGATTCCCGAACCGCTGAAATGGCTAAATTAACTGAAAACTCGTTTCGGGATGTGAACATTGCTTTCGCCAATGAGTTGTCGATTATTTGCGACCAACTTAATATTAATGTTTGGGAATTAATCAAGTTAGCCAATCGACATCCACGGGTCAATATTTTAAATCCCGGCGCCGGCGTGGGCGGGCATTGTATCGCTGTCGATCCTTGGTTCATTGTAGATTCGGCGCCGGAACAAGCACGGCTAATCAAAACCGCCAGACAAGTCAACGACAGTAAACCGGCGTTTGTGTTAAATAAAATTAAAACAGTGGCCGAACAATTTAAAAAACCCAAGATTGCCTGTTTGGGGTTGGCTTTTAAAGCCGATATAGACGATTTAAGAGAAAGCCCTGCGGTCGATATCACGCAACAATTAATTGAAAGCAATATTGCGGAAGTATTAATTGTTGAGCCGCATATTAATGAATTACCGGATAATCTGTTGGGGTCAAATAGTCATTTGACTGGTTTACAGGGTGCTATTGAAACCGCCAACATCATTGTCACTTTAACTGACCATACTGTATTTAAACAAATCAAGCCGACGATTTTGAAAGAAAAAGTGATTATTGATGCGCGCGGCATATGGGAGCAGGAATAACAGTGTTTAACGATTTAAAAATAGCCATGATCGGTTTGGGGTATGTTGGACTACCGTTGGCAGTGGAATTTGGAAAAAAATACCCGACAATCGGTTTCGATATTAATCAAAATAGAATTGAAGGCTTAAAGGCGGGTTCTGACCATACTTTGGAAGTGAGCGATGAGGAACTGGCGGATTCGCAATTTTTGTCCTATACAAGCGAAATTAATGACCTATTGGATTCTAATTTCTATATTGTCACTGTACCTACCCCGATAAATGAATATAAGCAACCGGATTTAACGCCCTTACAAAAAGCCAGCGAATTGTTGGGTAATGTCATCAAAAAAGGCGATATTGTCGTTTATGAATCAACCGTCTATCCGGGCGCTACCGAAGAAGATTGCGTACCCATTCTGGAACAGGTTTCCGGTTTAACTTTTAATGAAGACTTTTTTGTCGGTTATAGTCCTGAAAGGATAAATCCTGGCGATAAAGAGCATCGGGTGACTAATATACTCAAAGTCACTTCCGGATCAACGCCTGAAATAGCGGATAAGGTGGATTCTTTATACCAAACTATTATTACCGCCGGTACACATAAAGCCAGCAGCATCAAAGTCGCTGAAGCTGCAAAAGTGATTGAAAATACTCAACGCGATGTCAATATTGCTTTGATAAATGAGCTGGCCTTAATTTTTAACCGTTTAGCCATTGATACTGAAGAAGTGTTATTGGCGGCAGGCACTAAATGGAATTTTTTACCGTTTAGACCAGGCTTGGTCGGTGGTCATTGCATTGGCGTAGATCCGTATTATTTAACCCATAAAGCTCAGGCCATTGGCTATAACCCGGAAATCATTTTATCAGGGCGCAGAATTAATGACAGTATGGGGGAATATGTCGTATCTCAATTGGTTAAATTGATGTTGAAAAAACGTATTCATGTGCAAAATGCTGATATTTTAATCATGGGTCTCACCTTTAAAGAGAATTGTCCTGATTTAAGAAATACCCGTGTCGTTGATATTATTCATGAATTAGAGACATACGGCGTCAATGTACATATTTATGACCCTTGGGTTAATCACGAAGAAGCATATAAGGAGTACGGATTAACCTTAATCGATCGACCAGAGAGTGGAAAATATGATGCAGTTTTGCTGGCTGTCGCCCATCAGCAATTTAAAACAATGGATATTGAAACATTAAAATCGCTAGGTAAGCAAAATACTGTGATTTATGATTTGAAATATTTATTTCCAGCAGATCAAACGGACGCGCGTTTATAAGTATGAAAATTTTAGTGACCGGCACAGCCGGATTTATCGGCAATCATTTGGCTTTGAAATTATTGGAGCGCGGCGATGAAATAATAGGCGTTGATAATTTAAACGATTATTACGATGTAAATTTGAAACTCAACCGTTTAAAGCGTCTGGAAGATTATCAAAATTTCACAGATGTGCGGGTAGATTTAGCGGATAGAGAGGGAATTGAAACTCTATTTAAGCAATATCAGCCGGAAAAAGTGGTTAATTTAGCCGCTCAAGCGGGCGTACGCTATTCGATAGAAAATCCTCATGCTTACATGGATAGTAACATCATCGGCTTTATGAATATCCTTGAAGGCTGCCGACATTACGGCGTACAGCATTTGGTGTATGCCTCAAGCAGTTCGGTCTATGGCGCTAATGAAAGTATGCCGTTTTCGATCCATGATAATGTAGATCATCCGCTGAGTCTCTATGCGGCTTCAAAAAAAGCCAATGAATTAATGGCGCATACTTATAGTAATTTATATCAATTGCCTACCACCGGTTTGCGCTTTTTTACTGTTTACGGGCCCTGGGGAAGACCTGATATGGCTTTGTTTTTGTTTACCAAAGCGATTTTGAAAGGCGAAAAAATTAAGGTCTTTAACTACGGCAAACATAGAAGAGATTTTACTTATATTGATGATATTGTAGAAGGCGTGATTCGTACTTTGGATCATAATGCAGAAGCCAATCCGGATTGGAGTGGGAAAAAACCGGATCCGGGAACTAGCCTGGCGCCTTGGCGGGTCTATAATATCGGTAATCAAAGTCCGGTGGAATTAATGGATTACATACAGACATTAGAAACATTTCTAGGCAAAACGGCTGAAAAAGAATTATTACCTTTACAGCCGGGAGATGTGCCGGATACTTATGCCGACGTAGAGGCGCTTGTTGCTGATGTGGATTATAAGCCCTCCACGACAATAGAAGTAGGTATTGAAAAGTTTGTGGAATGGTATTTGGATTATTATCAAGCGCAATGACGCTTCCTTTTTTATAAAATCCTCAGTCCTTAATTCGTAAAGGGCGATGCGGCGACACATCGCCTTTTTTTATTCAAGTTTAGGGATTCTTATATTCTGAAAATTCAGTCAATGTTCGATTCTGGTATAATGAAAGGTTGGTATTGCTAATCTCGGCAACTTTATTAATATTTGCTTTGTTTATGCTTCACAAGTTCGGGAAGTGAAACAAGGAATCAACAGACTAAAGATATAAGTGGATCAGAAACACATCAGAAATTTTTCCATCATTGCTCATATTGATCACGGTAAATCTACGTTAGCGGATCGGTTTATTCAAATCTGCGGTGGATTGAGCGACCGGGAAATGGAGGCCCAGGTTTTGGATTCAATGGAGTTGGAAAAAGAACGCGGCATCACCATCAAAGCGCAAAGCGTAACATTAAATTATCAAGCGAATGATGGCGAAGTATATCAACTCAATTTTATTGATACGCCGGGACATGTTGATTTTAGCTATGAAGTCTCCCGGTCTTTAGCGGCTTGCGAAGGCGCCTTATTAATTGTTGATGCTGCTCAAGGAGTCGAAGCGCAAAGCGTCGCCAATTGCTATACCGCCATTGAACAAAACCTTGAAGTAATGCCGGTGCTGAATAAAATTGATTTGCCATCGGCGGAGCCGGAAAGAGTCATGGCCGAGATCGAGGATGTGATCGGCATTCCGGCTGATGAAGCTTTAAAAATCAGCGCAAAAACAGGCATCGGCGTTGAGGGGGTATTGCAGCAGTTAGTAGAGAAAATTCCACCGCCATCCGGAGCAGAAGATGCGCCGTTGCAAGCTTTGATTATTGACTCCTGGTTTGATAACTATTTAGGCGTTGTGTCTTTGGTTAGAATTGTCAGCGGTAGTTTGCGCAGAAAACAAAAAATCACTGTGATGTCTACCGGCAAGTCTTTCTTGGCCGAAAAAATAGGCGTTTATACGCCGAAGCAATTGGATAAAGATATTCTAAATACCGGCGAAGTCGGATTTTTGGTCGCCGGTATTAAAGATATTTTCGGCGCTCCGGTCGGCGACACTATCACCCTCACCGACAATTCGGCTGAACAGGCATTGCCGGGTTTTGAACAGGTTCAACCGAGAGTTTTTGCCGGACTTTACCCGGTCAGTTCCGATGACTACGGCAATATGCGCGAAGCCTTGGATAAATTACGATTGAACGATGCGGCTTTGAACTTTGAACCTGAAACCTCGCAGGCCCTAGGATTCGGTTTTCGTTGCGGTTTTCTGGGCATGTTGCACATGGAAATTGTGCAAGAGCGGTTGGAGCGTGAATACGACATTGATTTAATCACCACTGCGCCGACCGTTGTCTATGAGGTTGAACTTCACTCCGGTGAAATTTTGATGGTCGATAACCCTGCTAAGTTGCCGGATATTGGAACCATTGAGGAGGTTCGCGAGCCTATTATCCTCGCCAATATCTTGGTTCCGCAAGATTTTTTGGGCAATGTTATCGGACTCTGTGTGGAAAAGCGCGGCGTACAAAAAAATATGCAATACACAGGCACTCAGGTCTCCTTAAACTATGAACTGCCGATGAGCGAAGTGGTGTTGGACTTTTTTGATCGCCTGAAATCGGTCAGCCGGGGGTACGCTTCATTCGATTATGAATTTGTACGTTTTGAGCCGGCCTTGCTGGTAAAGCTGGATGTGCTCATTAATGGCGATAAAGTTGATGCTTTATCTATTATTGTTCATCGAGATTTAAGCCAAATGCGCGGTAGAGAATTGGTGGAAAAAATGAAAGAGCTGATTCCTAGGCAAATGTATGAAATTGCTATTCAGGCGGCGATAGGCTCAAAGATTATTGCTCGTTCGACTGTTAAAGCGATGCGTAAAAATGTAACCGCCAAATGTTACGGCGGCGATATAACCCGTAAAAAGAAATTATTGGAAAAACAAAAAGCCGGAAAAAAACGCATGAAGCAAGTAGGCAGTGTGGAAATTCCACAAGAGGCTTTTTTAGCGGTATTACAAGTGAATAAGGAATAAAACGCTATGGATTACGATTTTTCATTTTTTTTGGTAGTATCCAGTTTGATAAGCGGCGTCATCTGGGGAGCTTATCTCTTATATCTCAAATTCACGGAACAGGCTTTTGATGAGGAAAATGAACCCATCATCGTTGAGTATTCGCGCTCATTTTTTCCGATTTTGTTCATCGTATTAATTTTGCGATCATTTATTGTCGAGCCTTTTCGAATTCCTTCAGGTTCGATGATGCCGACATTATTAGTCGGCGATTTTATTTTAGTGAATAAATTCAGTTACGGCGTTAAATTACCGGTTTTAAATAATACGGTCATTAATTCCGGTAAGCCGGAAAGAGGCGATATTGCTGTATTCAGATTCCCCAAAGACCCTACTGTCGATTATATTAAGCGGGTCGTCGGGGTGCCGGGCGATAGAGTGACTTATTACGACAAAAAACTGTTTATTAACGGTGATTTTGCCGACCAACAATCACTTGGCCGTTACCAAGGAGTAGGGCAAGGCTCTAACATGACCGGCGCTGACCATATCATTGAAAATCTGACCGGCATTGAGCATCATATTTTGGTCAATCGAAACAGACCTTCTGAACAAGGCATTTACACGGTTCCGGATGGACATTATTTTGTGATGGGCGATAACCGGGATAATAGTAATGACAGCCGGTATTGGGGCATGGTGCCTGAAGCGAATCTGGTCGGTAAAGCCTTTTTCATTTGGATGAGCTGGGATTGGCAACATAAGGGCATCGGCCTGGATCGAATCGGCACTATTTTGCAATAATGTTGGGCAATGTTTGTATTAATAGCAGGAGCATAAATTGAAAGCTTTAAAACATAAACAAGGCGGCTTAACGTTTATTTCGATTGCATTTATTTTGGCGTTGATAGCTTTTTTTACTTTGTTGGTTTTGAGAATCGTGCCGATTTATATGGATCACGGTAAAGTCGTCAGCACTATGGAGGCATTGGAAAACACTGTTGATATTGAGAAAAAAAGCCGCTATGAAATTATCAGAATGATTGAGAATCGCTTCAATATTGGCTATGTTGATCATATTGATAAGGATGATTTTGTTATTACCAAAAAAGCGAATTATGTAAAAATTGAGTTGGAATATGAGACCGTTGCTCATATTGTCGGCAATTTAAGCGTTTTAGTTGAATTTCACGAACTGGTAGAGGTGGGTCAGGAGTGATAAAAAAACCTGAGCAATTGGCAAGGAAGTTAGGTTTAAAATTTAATGATCCACAGCTATTTATAATGGCTTTGACCCATCGCAGCATGGGCGCTAATAATAATGAAAGACTGGAATACTTAGGCGACGCCGTTTTAGGCTTCGTGGTCGCTCAAAAACTTTATGAAAAATTCCCCGCTGCAGGCGAGGGCGAATTGAGTCGATTAAGAGCCAGTTTGGTAAATCAAAGTTCTTTGGCCGAATTAGCGCGTGAACATAGCATCGGCGATTATCTGATTTTAGGTTCAGGGGAGCTTAAGAGTGGCGGGTATCGTAGAGACTCCATTTTATCTGACGCAATGGAAGCTGTTATGGGAGCGTTGCTTAAAGATCAAGGGATCGTTTTTTGCCAGCAATGGATCCTGCAAATTTTTGATGAGAAACTCAAAGCCGTTAATACCGAAGTTTGCAAGAAAGACCCCAAAACGCAATTGCAGGAACTCATGCAATCCCGACAACTCAATTTGCCGGTTTATGAACTGGTTACTCAAACCGGCGCCGCTCATGAACAAACCTTCAATGTGAAATGCACGGTAGAGCTTGGCAAAGAACCTTGTTTTGCCAGCGGCGTTTCAAGGAAAAAGGCTGAACAAGCCGCGGCGGAAAAAATGTTAAATAAAATCAAAAAAATGAACTCATGAAGTGCGGATATGTTGCTTTAGTAGGTAGGCCGAATGTGGGTAAGTCTACGCTGATGAATCACATTTTAGGTCAAAAGATCAGTATTACTTCAAGAAAACCGCAAACAACTCGGCATCGGATTTTAGGTATTAATACGACTGAGCAAGGTCAGGTTATCTATATGGATACGCCAGGCATGCATCAGAATGAAAAAAAGGCTTTGAATCGTTATTTAAATCGAACCGCTGATACGACTTTGTTAGGAGTGGATGTGGTGGTTTGGTTGATCGACAGCCTGTCTTTTCAAAATCATGACGAAACGATTATCCGTAAATTGAAGCATGCCGGTCTGCCGGTGATTTTGGCGGTCAATAAAGTAGATAGAATTAAAGAAAAACAAGATATTCTGGCCTTTTTTGCTGAAGCTCAGAAACTTTTTCCTTTTGTAGATTTAATGCCGATTTCCGCTTTAAAGAAAACCAATCTACAAAACTTGGAGCAAACGATTCTGAATTTGCTGCCCGAGGGTGGTTTGGTTTATCCGGAAGACCAGATTACTAATCGTCCTGAACGTTTTTTGGCGGCCGAGATTGTTCGCGAAAAATTGACGCGGAGATTGGGGGATGAGCTGCCTTATGCAATTACTGTCGAAATTGAGCGATACCAAGAGTTAGAAAGGATCACTAAAATCTATGCCATCGTTTGGGTGGAGCGAAGCACTCAAAAAAATATTGTGATCGGCAAGCAGGGTGAAATGTTGAAAAAAATCGGTATCGATGCTCGTCAGGATATTGAAAAACTGATTGATCAAAAAGTTTTTTTACAAATTTGGGTGAAAGTGAAAAAAGGTTGGTCTGATAACGAAAGGTCTTTACGAAGTTTGGGCTTCAACGAAACAGAATAATTTTAGCTTTTAGGCTAATTCTGAAAATAATTCTTGGATGAATGCTCGGCGAATATTTTCACAACCTGGTTATATTTTACAAACCAGGCCATATCGAGAAAGCAGTGTGATACTGGATGTCATTACCCCTGAATATGGTTTGCTTTCGATGTTGGCAAAAGGCGCTAGATCATCAAAAGCCAAATTGACTGGGGTTCTGATTCCCTTCGCAAAACTGGAATTTTCTTTTCAAAATGATTCGGATTTAAAGCTTCTATTAAATGCCGAGCTTTCCAAAGCTATCAGTTTAGAAGGCTTGCGTTATTACTGCGGAGGCTATATGAACGAATTGCTGAGCTGTTTTGTTTTTAGAAATGATCCCTGCGAAGAGGTTTATTTTTTATATGAAACTTATTTAGGGTTACTCAAGGCTGGCGAAAATATTGAACAAAGTTTACGTTTGTTCGAACTTGATTTATTATCCAGCGTTGGTTTTGCGCCGACCTTGGATGTAGATGGCGAAAGCGGCCTAGCGATTAATGAAGGTGAGCAATATCGTTTTGTGACTGAGCAAGGTGTTTGTCAGCGCACGGATGGTTATATTACAGGAAAAACCTTATTAAAGTTTAATGCGCGTCAAACATTAACTGATGAACAGCTCAAACAAACAAAGAAATTAATGCGCCATATGATTGATGTGCAATTACAGGGAAAATCATTGAAAAGCAGGCAAGTGATTGCCAAAGTAATGAAATATTATAAAGATAGGTAATGGTAGTGGGGAAATCTGAAATTTTACTCGGCGTTAACATTGATCATGTCGCCACTTTGAGGCAAGCTCGCGGGACAACATACCCGGAACCTGTGCAGGCTGCGTTAATTGCAGAGCAAGCAGGAGCTGACGGAATTACCGCCCATTTAAGGGAGGATAGGCGTCATATTCAAGATCATGATATTCGGCGGCTTAAACAAATGATACACAGTCGTTTGAATTTAGAAATGGCGGTAACTGATGAAATGATAGAGATTGCTTGTCAAACGAGGCCTCAAGCTTGTTGTTTGGTGCCGGAAAAAAGACAAGAGCTGACCACTGAAGGGGGTTTGGATGTAGCGTCGTCAATCAATAGAATGGAGCAGGCCTGTGAAGCGCTAAAATCAGCAGGTATTGAAGTCTCGCTGTTTATTGATCCGGATTTAAAGCAAATTGACGCCGCCTTGAAAGCAGGCTCTCCAGTTGTTGAATTGCATACCGGCCAATATGCCGAAGCGACTACTGAAAAATTACGTCGTCATGAATTGCAACGAATACAAAAGGCGGCTGAATATGCCCATCAATGCGGTTTACAGGTTAACGCGGGTCACGGTTTGACTTTTCATAATGTTGTTGATATTTGTCGAATACCCCAAATTGTAGAGCTTAATATCGGACATTCTATCATTGCGCAAGCTGTTTTTTCTGGTTTGTCTCAAACAGTTAGGGATCTAAAGCAGTTGATGGTTAGCTCACGCTTAACCTAGCCTTGTCGATAAAATTTTTAATTTATTAATGATTTTGATTAAAAAATATACTATAGCTTGCTTGTTTTATGGCGCGACAATGACAAAGCTGGGTTAATGTTAGATTGATTTATGGATTCAAAAATAGATTTTTTTCAGTTAACCTCGGCCGGAAACCGAGACGAAAACCAGGATTGCATGGTCAGTCTGGTTGAAAATAACTATGCTTTGTTTATTGTTGCTGATGGCTTAGGCGGTCACTCGGAAGGCGCCAAAGCCTCGAATTATTTTTGTCGGGGTATGGTGAGTAATCTTTTCCAATTTTTACCACTCATGAAAATGAAGCCTAAACCGGCGATGTCTAAATGGGTTGATGCCGCTGTCAATGAAATGGCGGTTTTATTCAACGGCGATGAGGCGGGTGAAAAGGCGCATACAACTTGTGCTATTTTGTATATGGATGATTTGCGAGTCGTTGCCGCTCATTGCGGCGATTCCAGAGTTTATAAATTAAATCAAAATGAATTGATATGGCGCAGCAAAGATCATTCAATGATACAAAAGTTGTATGATGAAGGAAAAATTACTGCTAAAGAAATGGGTTCGCATCCGGAGCAAAATCGTTTAACGCGTAGTATAAACATTGCAAAGCGACACAAAGTTGATGTGAAGATCTACCCGTCCATTAAAGAAGAGGAAACTTTTTTATTATGTACGGATGGTTTTTGGGGATATATTAAAGAAGCGGAATTATTGAAGCTTGCGCAGCCCGACGCACAAAAAGAGAATCTTAGGAAGCTAGCTAATTTAGCGGTTTTCCGGGCCGCCGGAGCAAGCGACAATGTTACCGTTCAGCTGATAAAAGGCAAAGCCCCTTCTTGAGAAGCCTGACTGTTATATAAGCCAGGCGACTTCAATTTGAAAGATTTATCGGTTTAGTGAGTTGATAAGCCGTGTTTTTGAATTCTGTACAATAAAGTATCGCGTGAAATGCCAAGTAGGCGAGCAGACTTGCTGCGATTGCCTTTGGTTCTGCTCAGCGCTTGCTGGATCATGCTGGCTTCAAGAGTATCCAATTTTAAGCCGAGTTCAGGCAAGGTGAAATCGGATTGGCCGTTGTTAGCAGTATCTAATTGGCAATTAAATTCCATTGGCAGGTTTTCCGGTTCAATCAACATTCCCGGTAAAAGAATAGATAAGCGTTCGCACAAATTGCGTAATTCGCGAATGTTGCCCGGCCAAGCATAAGTACGCAGTTTTTTCAGAGATTGTCGGCTTAACTTAGGCTGCTTTATGCCATGCTCATCTGAAAACATTGAGAAGAAATGCTTGACCAAGGAATCAATATCTTCAGAACGTTGTTTAAGGTTGGGAATTTCTAAAGGAACAACATTGAGGCGGAAAAATAAATCTTGTCTGAAGTCGCCGCTTTCAATCAGCTTTGCTAAATTGGTGTTGGTGGCGGCGATGACGCGCACATTGACTTTGTAGGGCTTGATATCGCCGACAGATAAGCATTCCCCCGATTCTAAAAATCTGAGTAATTTGGCCTGTATGGCTAACGGTAGAGAATTGATTTCGTCTAAAAATAAAGTACCGCCGTCAGCGGCTTGAAGCAACCCTTGTTTGTTGCTGACCGCGCCGGTGAACGCCCCTTTTTTATGGCCGAACAGCTCAGATTCAACTAAACCTTCCGGTAAAGCGGCGCAGTTTAGAGTAATGAAGGGTTTATCAGCTCTTGGGCTTTCCTTTTGGATGGCATGAGCAAGGACTTCCTTTCCAGTACCGGTTTCACCTTTAATTAGCACAGTAACATCTGTAGAAGCAACGACTTTAGCGCTACGCAACAAAGATTCAAATGCTGGCGAATGACCAATAATTGAATTGAAATGATCCACAAAAACCTCTTTTTATAATTAAAAATGTTGTAAACGCATAGGATACAGCCATGGGAAAGCGGCCAATATCGCAATCAAAATAAAAATAAGACCGGCGATTTGTCTAAAATAGCGCAGACTCGTCAACTCAGCCAGAACATTTGTCATTATACCGACTCCCATAACTGCAGGTAAAGTGCCTAATCCGAAACATAACATAGTTAAGCTGCTGCGTAATATGTCGCCGCTAGTAATCGCAAGGGCTAGAGAGGTATAAACCAAGCCGCAGGGAAGCCAGCCCCAAACAACGCCGAATAAAAAAGCTTGAGTTTTAGTCTTTACCGGGATGAGTTTTCGACCGAACGGCTCAATCAGTTTCCAGAAACGAGCGCCGGTTTTTTCAATATAAGCAAAATAGGGAAACCAGCCGGCAATATAAAGGCCGGCGCCGATCATTATCAGCGCCGAAAAAACCTGTAAATAGCGGTGGCCAATGCCGTCTGAAAAAGGCATGGCTAAAAGATATTCAAGCAAGCCGATCAGAGCGCCGGCTGCTGTATAACTTAGAATGCGACCGAAGTTATAATTGAAAACAAAAGGGATTAACTTTTTTTTGTTATTCCGGATGGAGGGGTCCAGGCTATACGTCAGTGTGCCGATGATGGAGCCGCACATTCCTATACAGTGTAAACTACTGAATAAACCGATAATAAATGCAAAATAGTATGATGAATGAAAGGCCGATTGATAATCCATGCGCGCACATTATCATAGAATTATCGGATAATGTAGCTAAAAAGCCGCTGAATAACATAAATAAAAAAAAATCCATTTTTCTAAAAAAACCTGTTGCAATTGAAAAACTCCAATTGTTATAATTACTGGCTTTGAAAGGTAGGCGACAGGCGCGTAGCTCAGTTGGTTAGAGCACCACCTTGACATGGTGGGGGTCGGTGGTTCGAATCCACTCGCGCCTACCAACTAAGCAGATTACAGGCGCGTAGCTCAGTTGCAGAGCGCCACCTTTACATGGTGGAGGTCAGTGGTTCAAATCCATTCGCGCCTACCAATATAGATTCATAGAGTAACGTAAAAAGCATCCTTAGTGGTGCTTTTTTTTATTGCAGAGAAAAAACAAATGCCAGTTATAACGCTACCGGATGGTTCACAACGACAATTTGATCAAGCCGTTTCTGTTCTGGATGTGGCGCAGTCAATCGGCGCCGGTCTTGCTAAAGCAACTTTGGCTGGAAAAGTTAACGGCGCAACCGTTGATGCGTCAACGCTGATTGAACAAGACTCTACTCTGCAAATCTTGACAGCCAAAGATGAAGAGGGGGTTGATGTTATTCGACACTCTACTGCGCATTTATTGGCCCAAGCCGTTAAGCAATTATTTCCAAATGCCCAAGTTACCATCGGTCCTGTTGTTGAAAACGGCTTTTATTATGACTTTTCCTATGAAAGGCCGTTTACGCCGGAAGACCTAAAAGCAATAGAAAAGAAAATGCAACAGTTGGTCGCAGAGGATATTGCGATTAATCGTTCCGTTTTATCGCGCGATGAAGCGGTCGGCTTCTTTAAAGGTCTAGGTGAAGATTATAAGGCCGAGATTATTGAGTCAATTCCATCGAACGAAGATCTATCGCTTTACCAACAAGGCGACTTTACCGACTTATGCCGCGGACCCCATGTTCCTTCCACCGGCAAATTGAAATCCTTCAAGTTGATGAAGATAGCAGGCGCTTATTGGCGCGGCGATTCCAATAACGAAATGCTGCAGCGTATTTACGGCACTGCTTGGGGCGATAAGAAAGAATTAAAGGCCTATTTGCACAGGTTGGAAGAAGCGGAAAAACGCGACCATAGAAAACTGGGTAAAGCTTTAGGTTTGTTTCATGCTCAAGAAGAAGCGCCGGGCATGGTGTTTTGGCATGATAAAGGTTGGACAATTTATCAACAAGTTGAGCAATATATTCGCGAAAAACTACGCGCTAATGGCTACGGCGAGGTTAAAACGCCGCAAGTTGTCGATCGGTCATTATGGGAAAAATCCGGCCATTGGGACAAATTTGGCGATATGATTTTTACAACGCATTCGGAAACGCGCGATTATGCGATTAAGCCGATGAATTGTCCTTGTCATATCCAAATCTATAATCAAGGTTTGAAAAGTCATCGCGATTTGCCGATACGCATGGCTGAGTTCGGTTCCTGTCACCGCAACGAGCCGTCTGGCACATTGCATGGATTAATGCGGGTCAGAAACTTTGTGCAAGACGACGCGCATATTTTCTGTACCGAAGCACAAATACAGTCGGAAGTCTCAACCTTTATTGATCTGTTATTTGAGGTTTATAAGGACTTCGGCTTTGAAGAGATTATAATTAAATTATCTACTCGCCCTGAAAACAGAGTGGGCGATGATGCGGTTTGGGACAAGGCCGAAAACGCTTTGGAATTGGCTTTGAACAATAAAGGCCTGGATTGGGAATTACAACCGGGCGAAGGCGCTTTTTACGGACCTAAGATTGAATTTTCATTAAAAGACTGCATCGGTCGAGTTTGGCAGTGCGGAACAATTCAGGTGGACTTTTCCATGCCTGGAAGATTGGGCGCTACATACATTGCCGAAGACGGCTCCAAACAAACCCCGGTCATGCTGCATCGCGCTGTACTCGGGTCTTTGGAACGCTTTATCGGTATCTTAATTGAAAACCATGCCGGAACATTCCCATTATGGCTCTCACCGGTTCAAGTAGTGGTGATGTGTATTACCCAGCGACAGGCGGAATATGCTGAACAAATTGTACAAGAATTGGAATTTCAGGGTCTGAGAACAAAAATAGACTTGAGAAATGAGAAAATAGGCTTTAAAATTCGCGAGCATTCTATGCAACGCGTGCCGTACCAAATTATATTGGGCGACAAAGAATTAGAAGACCAGTCCGTGACGGTGCGTACGCAAAAAGGCGAAGATTTGGGTAGTTTGCCGTTGAGTCAGTTTATAGAACGACTTCAAGATGAAATAGCAAACAAAAAATAATGGTAATGTGGAGGATTAGAGCATCGCTTCTAAAAAAGATACAACACGCTTAAATAACGATATAACAGCAAGGCGTGTCAGAGTGATTGGCGCTGAAAGCGAGCAAATTGGTATTATTTCATTGGCCGAAGCTAAGCAATTAGCTTATGAAGCCAATATGGATTTGGTGGAGATTTCCCCAAATGCTGATCCTCCCGTTTGTAAAGTTATGGATTACGGCAAATATGTTTTTGAGCAAAACAAAAAACAACAAGCCGCAAAGAAAAAACAAAAGCTGATACAAGTTAAGGAAATTAAGTTTCGACCGGGAACGGAAGAGGGCGATTATCAAGTAAAACTGAGGAATCTGACTAAATTCCTGTCTGAAGGCAATAAAACAAAAATCACCATACGTTTCCGAGGTAGAGAGATGGCTCACCGGGAAATCGGAATGGAGTTGCTCAAGCGAGTCGAGAAGGATTTGGATGAATTAGCCGCAGTAGAGCAATATCCGAAAATGGAAGGTCGCCAAATGGTGATGGTTTTAGGACCTAAAAAGAAAAAATAAAGCAGGGTGTTTTTTACATCCTTATAAATCGGGACAGGTTTATTAAAGAGCATAGCGCTCAAAAATTCGGCCGGGCCAAGCATTTTGCCTTGTCGTTTTTTTAACTCAGGGAAGTTTTAATCATACTGGAGAAAACAAATGCCAAAAATGAAAAGCCATAGCGGCGCCGCTAAACGGTTTAAAAAAACCGGTAAAGGTAAATTCAAATGTAATCAGTCGCATAGACGTCATATTTTGACCAAAAAGTCGACTAAAAGAAAAAGACAGCTACGTAAAGCGGCTACTCTTCATGCTTCAGATGCGCCAATGGTTGCGCGCTTGTTGCCTTACAGTTAATTCACCTGACGAGAAGAGATTATGCCTAGAGTAAAACGTGGCGTCACCGCCAGAGCAAGACACAAAAAGATTTTAAAACAGGCCAAAGGTTATTACGGTGCTCGCAGTCGCGTTTATCGCGTAGCCAAACAGGCTGTCATCAAAGCCGGTCAATATGCATACCGCGATCGCAAGCAAAGAAAGCGTCAATTTCGCGCCTTGTGGATTGTGCGGATCAATGCGGCGGCGCGCGCTTGCGGAATTTCCTACAGCCGTTTTATCAACGGTTTAACGAAAGCAAATGTGGCTATTGATCGTAAAGTATTAGCGGATATTGCTGTTCATGATATGGACGCCTTTGCAAAAATCGCTGAAATCGCAAAAGCCAATCAAAGTCAGCCCTAATTCCAGCGGTTGTAAATTCTTTTGATTTAAACGTCTGACGCCTTTCCTATGAAAGGCGTCAGACGTTTTTATTTATATACTTCGCGCGGTCACGGTTGCGGTTTTCTATCGGGCGTTTTTGGCCGATAGCGGCGTTGCTGAAACAGTTACATAGCCAGCTATGCGCCTGTTTCAGCGCATTGCTCTCGAGCAAAAACAACTCACTATAAAATCCGCATCCGTAAACACGCGAGGTATATATTCCTTCCACCTTTAACAAAGCGAGCTGAAAAGTGTCGGCTAACATCGATGAAATTCTCTCGCAAGCTATCCAAGCGCTTGCGCAATCCAAAGACTTAAATGAACTCGACCAGGTCAGGGTCGATTATTTAGGTAAAAAAGGCGAATTCACTCTGCAAATGAAGCAGTTGGGTCAATTAGAACCCGATCAACGTCGTGAAGTCGGCCAAATAATCAATAAAGCGAAAGGTCAATTTCAGCAAGCTTTAGAAGCGGCAAAAAATAAGCTGCAGGCTGCCGAATTGGAACAACGCTTGGCTGCTGAGGCTATTGATGTCAGCCTGCCGGGGCGCGGTCAAGCGATTGCCGGTTTGCATCCGGTCACCATTACCCTAAGAAGAATTTCACAGATATTCGCCGGTGTTGGTTTTAAAGTCGTGGAAGGACCCGAAATTGAGGATGATTATCACAATTTCGAGGCTCTGAACATACCGGCTCATCATCCCGCCAGGGCTATGCACGATACCTTCTATTTTGACGCTCATACGGTGTTAAGAACCCATACATCGCCGGTGCAGATTCGCGCGATGGAAGCTGAGAAACCGCCGTTAAAGGTCATTGCTCCCGGGCGGGTTTATCGTTGCGATTCGGATTTAACGCATACGCCGATGTTTCATCAAGTAGAAGGTTTTCTAGTGGATGAGGATGTCAGCTTTGCTGATTTAAAGGGCGTTGTTTATGAATTTTTACGCGCTTTTTTTGAGAAGGATATTCAAGTCCGTTTTAGACCTTCGTATTTTCCATTCACCGAACCTTCCGCTGAAGTCGATATTGAATGTGTAATGTGTGACGGTGATGGTTGTCGCGTTTGTGGTCAGACTGGTTGGTTGGAAGTCATGGGCTGCGGCATGATACATCCTGAGGTATTCAAATCCGTTGAAATTAACAGTGAAATGTATACTGGTTTTGCATTCGGCATGGGCGTGGAGCGCTTGGCGATGTTGCGTTACGGTATCAATGATTTGAGAATGTTTTTTGACAACGATCTCAAATTTTTACAACAGTTTAATTAATACGGGGAAGTATTATGCAAGTCAGTGAAGCTTGGTTAAGGGAGTTGGTCAACCCCGGAATTGAAACCGCAACATTAATCGAACAATTGACCATGGCCGGGTTGGAAGTTGATGCTGTAGAGCCTGCGGCTGCGGAATTCAATAATGTTGTTGTTGCTCAAGTCGTTTCTATGGAGCAACACCCAAATGCCGATAAATTAAAAGTCTGTCAGGTTAATGTCGGCGAAGCCGAACCTGTTCAAATTGTCTGCGGCGCACAAAATGTCAGGCCGGGTTTAAAAATCCCTGCTGCTTTGATAGGCGCGGTTCTGCCCGGTGATTTTAAAATAAAAAAATCTAAACTCCGCGGTGAATTATCATTCGGCATGCTATGTTCCGAACAGGAGCTGGGGTTGGCGCCCGATGCTGATGGCTTAATGGAATTGTCAGATTCCGCGCCGGTCGGTACTGACATTAGAGAATACTTGTCATTGAATGACTCGATGATAGAAGTCGATTTAACGCCGAATCGAGCTGATTGTTTAAGCGTTGAAGGCATTGCCCGCGAAATAGCCGTATTAAATAAACTGCCTATGCAAGCGGTTGCTTTTGAAAATAAAGCCGTCGAGCATGCACAACAACAATCTATTGCCGTAAACGAAGCGCAACATTGCCCGCGCTATTTAGGTCGCTTAATTCAAAATGTCGACCCGAAAGCTGAAACCCCTTTATGGATGCAGGAAAAATTACGACGTTCCGGCATTCGTTCTTTAGGCCCTTTGGTAGATGTCACTAATTACGTCTTGATAGAGTTAGGACAACCATTACATGCTTTTGATGCTGATACCCTACAAGGTGGAATACAGGTTAGAAAAAGCATAAAAGATGAATCATTAGCCTTGTTGAACGATCAAACCATCACCTTGGATGATGAGACTTTAGTCATTGCCGACGATAAAAGGGCTTTAGCGTTGGCCGGCGTCATGGGCGGCAGTGAAACAGCAGTGACTGATGATACGCGCAATATCTTTTTAGAATGCGCTTTTTTCAGTCCGATCAGTATTGCCGGTAAAGCGCGTCAATACGGTTTACATACTGATTCTTCACATCGTTTTGAAAGAGGCGTGGACTTTACTTTACAGCATCGCGCAATCGAGCGCGCCACCCAGTTGATAGTCGATATTTGCGGCGGCAGTGTTGGAGCGATTAGTGAAGTCAAAGATGAAGCCTGTTTACCTGAACGAGCAGCCGTTCAATTAAGACCGCACCGCATTGAGAAAATATTGGGCGTGACTTTGTCTGGCGATGAGGTTCAACGGATTTTTAACGGATTGGGCATGCAAGTTGTCAGCAATGCTGACGGCTGGGAAATTACCCCGCCGGGTTTTCGTTTTGACATTGCTATCGAAGCGGACTTACTGGAGGAAATCGGGCGCATCGTCGGTTATAACAATCTGCCCAACAGTTCCTTATTAATGCGTTCGGAACTGGGAACTGCCGTGGAAAGTATTCTACCTCAAGATAGAATTAAAGACTTTTTGGTGGATCGCGATTATCAAGAAGCTATTACTTATAGTTTTGTCGATGAAAATATCCAGCAATTAATTGCGCCGGATGATCAAACTATCAGTTTGAAAAACCCAATCTCATCTGAATTATCGGTGATGCGCACCACATTATGGTGTGGTTTGTTGAATGCTGCTTTATATAACATCAATCGTCAACAAAGCCGAGTGCGTTTGTTTGAAACCGGCTTAAGTTTTTTGAGCAAGCAGGGCGAAACAGTGCAGCAAGCCAAAATCGCCGGTTTGGCCTCAGGTAATGTTAATGCTGAGCAGTGGGGTGAAAAAGCGCGTAAAGTCGATTTCTTTGATGTAAAGGCCGATCTGGAAGCGATTTTTAAACTTACCGGTTACGCTGTTGATTTTAAAGCAGCCAAGCACCCGGCCTTACATCCTGGGCAATCCGCTCAATTAGTTCTAGCCGATGGCGAAGTCATGGGTTGCATGGGCATGTTGCATCCAACCCTGGAGCAACAACTAGGATTCGATAATAAGGTTTTCCTGTTTGAGCTGGACTTGGAATTGTTAACGCGCAAAAAAATTCCACAATTTAATGCCCTGTCTAAATTCCCATCGGTGAAGAGAGATTTGGCTGTTATTGTCGATGAAAAAACAACAGCCGCAGAAATTATTCGTTGTATTAATGACTGTCAGGAATCAGCCATTCGCGATGTGCATATTTTTGATATTTATCAAGGACAAGGGGTCGAAACCGGCAAAAAAAGTGTTGCATTGAGTTTAAATTTGCAAGATTATACTCAAACACTTACAGATTCTGAAATTGATGCTATATTTAGCAAAGTATTAGACACATTAACGAGCACATTAGGCGCAAAACTGAGGGATTAACTGAATGGCATTAACTAAAGCCGATTTTGCTGAAAGATTATTTGACGAGTTGGGTTTGAACAAACGCGAAGCCAAAGAAATGGTGGAGCTTTTTTTCGAGGAAATCAAGCTCTCATTGGAAAAGGGTGAACAAGTTAAAATTTCCGGATTTGGAAAATTTGAATTGAGAGATAAAAACAGTCGCCCCGGAAGAAACCCTAAAACCGGCGAAGAGATACCCATTACAGCCAGGCGTGTGGTAACATTCAGATCAGGCCAGAAACTTAAAGCGAGGGTTGAATCTTATGCTGGAGCCCAGTAACAATAATGAATTGCCGACCATCCCGGCAAAACGCTATTTCACCATCGGCGAAGTCAGTGAATTATGTGCGGTTAAACCGCATGTGCTTCGCTACTGGGAACAGGAATTTTCCCAATTAAGCCCGGTAAAAAGACGCGGAAATAGACGTTATTACCAACGTCATGACGTATTAATGATAAGACAAATTCGCTCTTTGCTGTATGAGCAAGGCTATACTATCGGAGGCGCCAGAGCGCATTTATCAAGCGATGACGCCAAAGAAGACAGCACTCGAACGCGTCAGCTAGTCCATCAAATGGTTGATGAATTAGAAGATATTTTAGAATTATTAAAATAACCTAAAGCAACTTCCCGCCTGGCTTTGATTTTGTACGATAGACCCTGACCGCTAAGGTAATTTGCTAGAAAATAGTGAAATGCCGCGTATAAAATTTAAGCTCTTATCGAATGATGAAATTTTATTGTTTAAATTATTTATCGTCTATAATTTACAATAATCTGTTATAAACATTAGGAATGGAAAAAATGTCAAATTCCGGTTCACATCAGCCTGATCTCGATTGGAGTCAAATTAAGGAAACAGTAAAATTATTGACGGTGTCAGTGGCTTTAGTGCAGACCAGCATGAAAGAAGGCGGTAATTCAGTAGATACTTTGACTGAATCATTTACCTCGATGGTCAGCCATATGAACGCTATTCAAGACTTACTTTTATCATTGGAAGATGGCGAAAAAAAAACAAATGCCTTGATGCATTGCCAGGATACACAAGGAAAAATACAGGCTTCTATCATTGCTTTTCAGTTTTATGATCGATTACAGCAGTGCTTAGATCATGTCACCTATAGCCTGAAAGATCTTTCCAAGCTGATTGATGACCCTCAAAGAATTTATAATCCATTGGAATGGAACCAATTTCAACAATCGATTCGCAACCGTTATACGATGGAATCGGAGAAAGTAATGTTCGATGCTATCTTACAAGGTAAAACCATGGAGGAAGCGATTCATTTAGCCAATAACGCTAAAGAAGAGGAAGATGAGGAGGATATCGAACTTTTCTGATACAGCTTCATCTGATTCATTAACGTTTTTGGGTTTAGGAATTATTCTAATCCCAGCTTTGTCTTTGTATCGCCATATGATATTCAACCTATTGATTCGTATAGATTAAAAAACTATGGTGGTTTTCCTGCTTGTAGTTCAATAACAATTTTCCATGTTTATCAATAACTTAAAAACATTACGGACAAGGCTGGGTTAATATGTATCCGTGTAAGAAATATACCGTTATTAGTTTATTTTCTTTTTTGAGCGCTTGTAGTGCGCTGGATCCTTATCAGCCGCCAAATGCAAATATTAGCGGGAAAGTGACTAATCCCTATGCGACAGATCCTTTTCAACGGCGAATTCCCGATGAAAAACCGGTAAAGATTAAGACAAGTAAAAAAAACAGACCTGTTAAATTACCGGCGCCGCAACCCCCTGAACCCTTTGAGCCTATTATAACCCAGCAACCGGTTTTCATTCCCGAGCCGACTTTTTCGCCGGCGGTTGTCGCTTTGCTTAGTCAGTCCGAAAAAAATAGTCGAGCGGGCGATTTAGCCTCATCCGTTTCATTATTAGAGAGAGCCTTGCGCATAGAGCCGAGAAATCCGGCTTTGACCTATAAATTGGCCGAGTTGCGGGTTAAACAAAGCAAGCCTCGTTTAGCTGAAAATTTAGCAAAAAAAGCCGCTTTATTGGCCGGTAAGAATAAGATGCTCAAGAAAAAAAGTTGGCTGTTAATCAGCAAAGCAAGACAAATGCAGAATAATTTTCATGGCGCAAAAGAAGCCAAGTTAAAGGCGGAAGGTTTATAAGATTTTTCCGTGACTGAAATTCAACAATTTTTTAGTTCAAACGGCGACCTGTCCAAAGTTATAGACGGTTATCAACCGCGTCAGGCGCAATTGGAAATGGCGATTTCGATAGGCGAAACTATCGATAATGACGAGAATCTTATTGCCGAAGCGGGTACAGGGACGGGGAAGACCTTCGCTTATTTGGCTCCCGCCATACTCTCCGGAAAAAAGGTAATTGTTTCCACCGGTACTAAGAATCTGCAAGATCAACTGTTTAATAAAGACATTCCCATCATTCGTAAAGCGGTTAAACAACCGTTTAGAGCGGCATTATTAAAGGGCCGGGCGAATTATCTTTGTCCTTATCGGTTAAAAAATGCGCTCAATTCCAGTTTCGGTTTTCAAAAAGAAGACGCCCACGCTTTAGCGCAAATTAAATCCTGGGCAGATCACACTCAGGTCGGCGATATTTCGGAAGTGACCGATGTGCAAGAAGGCGACCCGGTATGGTTCAATGCGACCTCCACGGTGGACAATTGTTTAGGGCAGGATTGTCCGGACTATGCCGATTGCTTTTTAGCGAAAGCGCGAAAGAAAGCTCAGGAAGCTGATATTGTTGTCGTCAATCATCATTTGTTATGCGCGGACTGGTCAATACGTGAAACCGGATTCGGCGAACTACTGCCGAATGTTGATGTGGTTGTCATTGATGAGGCGCATCAATTATCGCAAATCGCCTCAAATTTTTTAGGGATTAATTTAAGCGGTAAACAATTAAATGATTTGGCGACCGATAGTTTGACAGAATATTTTAAGGACGCCAAAGACATGCCGGATTTGCGGACTGCCTGTGAAGATCTGCAATTGGAAATAAAAGATGTGCGTTTGGCGTTTGGAACCGAATTGCGTCGCGGCGAATGGAAAGATATTGAAAGCAACCCTAAAATTAACGCTTCGCTTGAATCTTTGTTAGAACAGTTACAGCGTTTAACCGACCAATTGGAACTCGCTTCGGTGAAAAGTAAAGGGCTGGAAAGTTGCTATGAGCGCTGCGAACAATACGAATCCCAAATGGAAAGCATTATCCATGATAATCAAGGCGATTGGATAAAATGGTTTGAAACGCATAGCAAATCATTTACCTTGAGCCGGACGCCATTGGATATCGCCAAAGCGTTTAAATCCTTTATGCAGCAACATCGAGCGAGCTGGATTTTCACTTCTGCAACCTTAAGCGTCGCCAACAACTTTAATTATTTTGTCGCCAATTTAGGCTTATTTGAGACCCCGTGCAAAACTTGGGAAAGTCCTTTTGATTTTCCTAATCAATCTTTGTTTTATCATCCGAAAGGATTGCCCAAA
Source organism: Methylococcaceae bacterium (assembly GCA_006844585.1). Classification (GTDB taxonomy): domain Bacteria; phylum Pseudomonadota; class Gammaproteobacteria; order Methylococcales; family Methylomonadaceae; genus Methylomarinum. Next base: position 31,223 of record SPJM01000345.1, read on the forward strand.
CCGGTAGAAGCGGATTATACCGACAAGATTATTGAATTCGCGGCGCCGGTTTTACAGGCCAGCCAGGGAAGAGCATTCTTTTTATTTACCAGTCACCGAGCTTTGCAAAGAGCGGCGGAAATCTTACCGGATATGGTGGATTATCCGTTATTGGTTCAGGGTAAAGGTTCCAAGTCGGTATTACTGGAAAAATTCAAACAACTGGGCAACGCGGTTTTGTTGGCTACCGCGAGTTTTTGGGAAGGCGTAGATGTCCGAGGCGATGCCTTGTCATGTGTTATCATTGATAAATTGCCTTTCGCATCGCCGGGCGACCCGGTATTAAAAGCGCGCTTACATGCCATTGAGCAAAAAGGACGCAATCCTTTTTTTGAATATCAATTGCCGACGGCTGTGATAGCTTTGCGGCAAGGCGTGGGTCGATTGATACGCGATGTTGAAGACAAAGGCGTATTGATGGTTTGTGACCCTCGATTATTAAAGCGCGCCTACGGGCAAATGTTTTTAGATAGCGTGCCGCCTATGCAGCGCACCCGCGATATTGCAGAAGTCGAGCATTTTTTTCAGAATGAGATTAAAGATTGAAGTTACTAGCAGTCGATACGGCGACTGAAGCTTGTTCAGCCGCCTTGTATTTGGATGGCGAGATTCAACATCGCTTTCAATTAGCGCCCAGAAAGCATACTCAATTAATTTTGCCGATGGTCGATGAGCTTATGGCGGAAGCAGGGCTAAGTCCGCAACAGCTTGACGGACTGGCCTTTGGGCGCGGGCCGGGTTCTTTTACCGGGGTCAGAATTGCTACCGGCATTATTCAAGGCATTGCCTTGGGGGCTGATTTACCGGTTGTTCCGGTGTCCGACATGGCGGCCATCGCCCAAGCTTATTTTAACCGGAATCAAGAGGATACGGCTTTTGTGGCGATGGATGCGCGGATGAGTGAAATTTATTGGGGTGTTTATCAACGTGATAACGAAGGCTTTGCGCGTTTGACGGGTTGCGAATCCGTCATTCCGGCAACGGCGGTTGATTTTCCTGACTTACAAGGCGTGGGATTAGGCACGGGCTGGTCGACTTATCACGATCAATTATCGGAAATACTCGATAGACGGGTTAATCATGTAGAAGCAGATAGCTTGCCCAGCGCGGCAGAAATTGTTCAATTAGGAGCGGATGGATTAAATAAAAACCTGGGCGTGCCGGTTGAACAGGCTATGCCGGTTTATTTGCGCGATAAAGTAGCCAAAAAAGAATCTGAAAGATAAGGTAGAATGGAGAAATTTTTCTCATTGTAATCCGTCGACTGAAAAGCATGGCTCAATATTTTGAAATTCATACTGAAAATCCGCAAAAACGCTTGATACATCAAGCTGTAGAAATTATTCGGCGCGGCGGCGTCATTATCTATCCAACAGATTCATCATACGCTATCGCTTGTCATTTGGATGATAAACAAGCGTTGGATAGAATTAAAACCATACGCCGACTGGATGATAAACATGATTTTACTTTGGTTTGTAAGGATTTAATTCAAGTCTCCAATTTCACAAAAATCGGCAATGACGCTTTTCGGCTGATCAAAAGCCTGACTCCCGGCGCTTTTACTTTTATTCTGGACGCCACCAAAGAAGTGCCGCGACGCTTGATGCATAAAAAGAAAAAAACAATCGGCATTCGCATACCGGATAATAATATTGCTCAATTATTGCTGGATGAATTGGATGAGCCGCTGGTAACCGCCACTATGATACTACCCGGCGAAGAACAAGCCATAGAGGATCCTTATGAAATTCGTCAACAATTAGAACGTCAGGTGGATTTGGTGATTGACGCTGGTATCGTAGAGTTTCAACCGACCACTATTATTGCCTGTCAGAATGATCAAATTGAAATCGTCAGACAGGGCGTAGCGCGCGCTACAATGTTGGAATAAACCTAGAGGATTGTAAAACAATGATGAATGAATTAACCACAATCCAAAAGATTGTGGTGTGGGTTTTACCGGTTATATTCGCCATTACCGTGCATGAAGTGGCGCATGGTTGGGTGGCTAAAAAATATGGCGATAACACCGCTGATGCGCAGGGGCGATTAACGTTGAACCCGCTTAAACATATCGACTGGTTCGGCACCGTTATTTTGCCGGGAATATTGTTGATAACGCAAACCGGTTTTATTTTTGGCTGGGCCAAACCGGTGCCGGTTGATCCGCGTTATTTCAAAAATCCGGCTAAAAACATGGCGATGGTTGCCTTGGCGGGCCCGGTTTCTAATTTAATAATGGCCACTGGCTGGGCATTATTGGCTAGACTAGGCTTATTGTTGGCCGAGTATGAATATCTGGCCTTACCTTTAATTAACACTGGTCTTGCCGGGATTTCGATTAATTTGGTGTTAGCGTTAATTAATTTGTTGCCGATTCCGCCTTTAGACGGCAGCCGCATATTATCCGGTTTGTTACCGCCCCGTATGGCCTGGCAATATAATAAACTAGAGCGTTTTGGCTTTTTCATTTTATTGTTTTTGTTAATGAGCGGCGTATTGAGAATGATACTGGAATATCCGCTTTATTTTACCCAGCAACTTTTTATGTCTTTTGCCGGTTTTTAAAAGTTTCACAAAACTGCTTGTAAGTTAAATATGGCGCATATCCAACCGTCATCACTCTTTTTCATATTTTTTTGGATTACGTTTGACAGAAAATAGCCAGGAGACTTCCGAACACATTTCAGCCTATGCCGTGGTGATGGGGACGCCATATCACGAGTTGCCGGAAGATCTTTACATCCCCCCCGATGCGCTGGAAGTTTTTCTGGAAGCGTTTGAAGGGCCGCTGGATTTATTGCTATATTTAATCCGCAGACAAAATCTGGATATTATGAACATCCCGATTGCCGACATCACTCGGCAATATATTACTTATATTGAGATGATGGATGCGCTAAAATTAGAATTGGCTGCGGAATATTTATTGATGGCGGCATGGTTGGCGGAAATTAAATCGCGTATGTTATTGCCGCGTCAGCCTGATGAGGAAGAAGAGGAAGATGACCCTAGGGCCACATTAATTCGCCGTCTGCAAGAATATGAAGCGATAAAAAAGGCGGCCGAAGAAATAGATCAATTGCCGCGTCAAGAGCGTGATGTTTTTGATGTCGGCATTGATGTATCCATGATAGAAGTTCAACAGTTGTTTCCGGAAGTGGAATGGAAAGATATACTGTTGGCGTTTCAAGATGTGCTCAAACGCGTTGAGCAACTCAGTCACCACCAAATTAGCAGAGAGCCTTTATCAGTCCGTGAACGAATGGCAACCATTTTGGAAAAACTTAACCGATCAGATAACCTCCCTTTCGGAGCGTTATTTACCCGAGAAGAAGGCAAAGGCGGGGTGGTTGTCTCGTTTCTTGCCATCCTCGAACTCAGCAAAGAAGGACTCATCGACATCCTTCAAGAGCAGCCCGCAGACGGTATCCGCATCAAAGTCCGCAGCACCGATTGATGCGGTTTCAATGGAAGAAAACAATAAGGCCGAGAAGCGCCTTGAGGAAACGCGGCAGAAACCCGTAAAAAAAACAGCCCGTAAAAAAAAGGCTGAACCTGTAGCTGTCCAGGCTGAAATAAATTTGATTGAAAAAACAAGCGAACAAGAGCAAACCGCTCAACCCGCTGAACCAGAACAAACTACTGAACAGGCAGTAGAAGAAACATTTGATCCGGTCGATTTGACTATCACCGATGTCAATGAAGCACTTAAGGATATTGTCGAAGCGATTTTGTTTGCCGCCCATCGAACTATGACGGTTAAACAAGTTCAGCAAGTGTTTCCGGAACTGGAACAGCCGCCGCTTAAAGATATTCAGAGTGCGATCAACGCCATTATGTTGGATTATCAAAACAGACCGGTCGAATTGAAAAAATTAGCAACCGGTTATCGTTTTCAAGTCAAACCCGGCATGTCGCCCTGGATCACCCGCCTTTTTGAAGAAAAGCCGCCGAAATATTCCCGTGCTTCCCTGGAAACTTTGGCGATTATTATTTATCGGCAACCGGTTACCCGTGGCGATATTGAAGACATACGCGGCGTCAGCGTCAGCTCGAATATCATGCGCTCTCTAATGGATAGAGAATGGATACGCATTGTGGGGCATAAAGACGTACCAGGCAGACCCGCTTTATACGGCACGACCAAACAATTTTTGGATTATTTTAATGTGTCGTCAATTGATCAATTGCCCTCTTTAACAGAAATTAATGATTTGGAGTTAAGCATTCCAAATGACAATGTAGAACCGACTGAAGACTATCGTGAACCAGAACAAACCGAGCAAGAAGAAAAACAAAGCGAACAAACAGAAGCAGACGCAGACGCAGCAGAAAAAGAAGCATTCGTCACCGAAAAGCATACCCTCCACTAGGCAAAAAGCCGCAAAGCATGACGAGGTCGGCGAACGCATTCAAAAAGTGTTGGCGCGCGGCGGTTTAGGTTCGCGGCGTGAAATCGAGAAATGGATAAAGGAAGGGCGCTTAACCGTCAATGGGGAAGTAGCCGCTTTAGGGTATCGTTTAAAAGCGGATGACCATTTAAAATTAAACGGTAGGGTGGTTAAATGGGAGAAATATGGCGAACAGCCCACCCGAGTATTGGTTTATCACAAACCCACCGGCGAAATAGTCGCCCGCCGAGACCCGGAAGGCCGACCGGTTATTTTTACCCAATTACCGCGTTTATCAGTGGGTCGCTGGATAGCGGTAGGGCGCTTAGATATTAACACTTCAGGTCTATTATTAGTCACCAATAACGGTGAATTAGCTAACCGCTTAATGCATCCTTCAACTCAAATCGATAGAGAATACGCAGCGCGAATTCTGGGCGAAATAGATGATGAAATGCTGGAGCGGTTAAAAACCGGAGTTGAGCTGGAAGACGGCCTCGCTTTTTTTAACGACATTCAATTTTATGCCGGCGAGGGCGCTAATAAATGGTTTCATGTGGTTGTTAAGGAAGGTAGAAATCGTTTAGTCAGGCGCTTATGGGAATCTCAAGGCGTCCAAGTCAGCCGTTTGAAACGGGTCAGGTACGGACCGGCAATATTACCGGAAAAAATTAAAGCCCATTCTTATTATGAACTAGATCATCGTGAGCTGGCTATTCTAATGGAATATGTTGGATTAAAAGCGGAATAAGGTTAGAGTGCTCGAATCGCATCAGCTGAGCTAATCGGCTGATGTTCTATCAAGGGATATAAAATATGTTTTGTTTTGGTGCAATCAGTGCGCTGGTGTAATTATTTTAATTGTTAATGAAAAACTAAATCAACAAGGTTTTGTTTCTGATTTAAAAGGAAATTTTCTTTTATTTATTTATAAAATATAAGGTTATTTGTTTAAAAAGTTTGTAAATTTCTTTTATTAAGACTCATTTTATCGTTAAAATAAAAAGATGTTGCTATAAAAACCTTAATAAAAATAATAGATTGCAAGAGCTTGTCTGCTAACCATCTTTTGTGTTAGGGTTTTTATATAACTGTTAACTCAACATTAATAATAACAAAGTTATTTTCCGCTGCTTTTTCGGCTAATGCAGTTGAAAATACAAAAACATAAGGAAGGGTGGCGATATGCAAGAGTTATTTCGGCGAATTGTGGGTTATATGTTGGATCAATATATGACGGTTTTGTTTGTTCTCGCCGCGACAATTAGTATTACTTATCTCATCATTATCTACAATATTCGCGATCAAGAAGGTAATGCGACCTTGATCACCTTGAGTTGGGAGCAAAGCTTTCTTGTTGAATCAATCAATTACGATGTCAGTTTGTTAAACCCCGCCACCGGAAAGCAGGATAAAACCAAAGCAAAGGGACGCATCGCTAATAAAATGGCCAGATTGGCGGATATTCATGATGTCTTGAAAGACGGCTCCCGTTTTATTAAAAGTCATTCAAAAATTGTAAGAAAACCCGGGGTGTTAACCGTAGATCTACTTCGGTTATATACCGGCGGCGACTATCCCATTAATCAGTTAATGAGACGATTTCAATCTTCCTTACGCGCAATACAAAAAACACCGGTAGACGAGCTGCATCAAAACCATCCGCTGGTATTAAAAATTCAAAGTCAATTATCCCCGCCTCTATTGGAAGGATTGGCTCGAGCCACTAGTTATTACAAACAAGAAACTGAAATGATGCTGGAGGGCACTAAGAATAGGCAAAACTTCTTATTCGTTATTAACTTAGGCATTTTAGGCATATTAGGCTCCAGTTTATTGCAACCTTTAGTAACCCGTTTACGCGAAAGCACCTTGAAAGCGGAATCCGAAAAAGCATTTGCCGATAATATTTTGAATACTGCACAAGCTTTAATTGTGGGTTTGGATGGATCACAAAACGTTGTGTTATTCAATGAATTTGCTGAAGAAACCACCGGTTGGCCTACACAAGAAGTGCAAGGGAAAAACTTTTTCCAGACTTTTATTCCGGATCGAGATCAGCAAAAGTTACAAGACTTATTTACAGAGTTGATGAGCGGCGACAGCGAATACGCCGAAGAAGTGGAAACCCAGTTTGCTGTCAGCACCGGCGAATTGATCAATGTTGTTTGGCACAGCACCACTATTTTGGATGTGAAGAAGAAAAAACCGTCGATGTTTTTAATTACCGGTAACGATGTTACCGAACGATTGGCGGCTGAACAGAATTTACAAAAAGCGCATTCGGAAATGGAGGTGTTGAGTAATCGCTTATTGGATGAGGTCAATTTAGCCGCGACTTTGCAACAATCCATACTGCCTGACCCGATTATTGAATTGCCCGGCATCCAGGGGCACGCCAATCTTCTGACATCCAGCGAAGTCGGCGGCGATTATTACGATTATTATAAAATCGGCTCTCATCAAAGTATTGTGTTGGTCGGAGATGTCAGCGGTCACGGCGTTGCTGCGGGCACCATGGTGAGTGCGGCGAAAGCCGGGGTTTATCCGTTAATTCATGAAGGAATCACTAATCCGGCTGAAATTTTAAAATTACTCAATGAAACGATGTTGGTCACCGCTCAACAATCTTTGCTGATGACCATGAATTGTATTTCACTTGATTCCAGAACCGGGAAATTGCAATTCGCCAATGCCGGCCATGTTTTACCTTATTTATGGCGGCATCAGCAGCAACATTGGGAAATGTTGGAGGCTTCAGGCTTGCCGTTGGGAAAAAGCATCGAAGCGGACTACTCTGTTTCTGCGATTGAACTGGAAATGGAGGTCGGTGATCGGCTGTTTCTGTTTACCGATGGATTGGTCGAAGAAGAATCGCCTGACGGCGAAGCGTTCGGTTATGATCGTTTGGAGGACATATTAAGCGAAAGCGGAGAAGTAGAGGCGGAGATCATTAGGGAACAGTTAATGCTGGCCTTAACTCTGCATTGCGAAACGGATAGTTTTAGCGATGATGTCAGTATAGTGGTATTAACCCATAGCGATCGGGTAGCGCCGGAGACTAACCGGCAGGACGATGATATCAGTGATATTTTACGAATCAATGAAGGTTTTTATCGTAAAGGAGACCATCCTATACCGCCGATTTCCCGTGAATATTTGGTCTTGACGGTAGAAAACGAATTTGCAGATTTGTTGGAAAGAATGAGTCAAGACGGTATTTGTCGAATATTGCCCAAACAAAGCGAATTTTGTCAGAAAATCGGTTGGAATCAATTGCTGAATCAACATCGAGAATCGCCGGATGATGATTTGTATGTGTTAATGCCTCCGCATCCTCAACAGCGGCAATTCCAATTAACCCATACCGATGACAAACTATTTGTTATGGAGGAAATCATTTCTTGGTTAGCCGATACGGGAGAAGTTTCCGAGGATCATCGCGAAGCTTTGATGGTTATTTTAGATGAGATGATTGAAAATAGTTTATATGCTGCGCCCCGAGATGGTAAAGGCGCGCCGTATTATCAAAAAGGCCAATCACGTGAGCTGGGTGAACTTGATGAAGTCAGGATTAATGTTGCTTTAAGCGATAATGTTTTAGGATTAATGATCACTGATAATTGGGGTACTTTACCATCATCAGTGTTTTTGAAAAAACTTGCTCAAGCAATGGATGCAGGGGTTGAGGCAGGAATAGGGGGAGCCGGTTTGTATATGATGTGGCGTTTATCGGATTACATGCAGATTCGCACCCATCCGCAACAAAGAACGCAGGTTACAACGCTTTGGGATTTAGATAAACCCATCGATATGGATGTTTCTTCCGGTTTTCAATTTATCCAACATAGCGAATACGCGCCAATGATTGAAGCGAAGGCGAGGGCATAAAATGGCGATTTCTGATCATTTAACTATTCATACTGTCTCATCCGATGCTAAAAAGTTTCATTTTGAATGTATAGGCTCTATCGATATCAATGCGGAAAAAGAACTACAGATTCTGCAGCAAGTACCCGAACAAGTTCATGTGGTGCTCGATTTTAAACAAATCGAACGGGTTAATTCCATGGGCTTATCTTTATTATTGAAGATTTTTGAAGATTGGGAGCAGCGAAAAATCACCCTGGAAGTGAAAAACCTGAACCGCATGGTCAGCATGTTATTTAAAATTACCGGCTTAGGACGCTTTGTAAATAACGAAAAAAATAGTAAAAATAAAGCAATAAATCCTCAGATGCCGATTCACGCCAATCGCAAAAAAATTGTTGCTTCCACCAAACCGCAACAAAAAAATGAAAAAAATAAACTAAATTTTGTCGCCAGTTTGCAATCCGGTCAACAACTTACCGGTTGGTATTTATTAAACACCTATTTGCAAAGGAATCTGCAAAAAGCTATTCACTTTGAGCAGTTACAAGATGTCAACAATGACCACGAGATAGATCTGTTATTTGCCAAGCCCTTCGAATCTTGCGAAATGATTCTGAACAAACGCTTCGTGCCGGTGTTGAGGCCGCAGGCTGAAGCGGATGAAGTGGTGATTATTTCACGGATAGATGATAAAAGAAGTTTGCCCGAATTTACCGGCTGCTCGGTTGTCACCGCCAGCGAACAAAGTTTTGTCTATATATTAGGCCGTTTTCTCTGTGATGAAACCGGCATAGATTCCTCACAATTTCAATTTCAATTTTCAGGCAATGAAATTAAATCATTACAAATGCTGCTTAAAAAGAAAGTGGATTTGCTATTCATGCTGAAAAAAACTTATGAGGGATTATCCTCGTTTAGTAAAAAAGGCATCAAAGTGCTGGATGAAAGCGCCACTGATTTTGCCTTTCATTTTTTTTCCGTCGCACCGCATTTATCTGAAAAAGTCGCAGAGTTTAAAGACGTTTTAAGCAATATGCGAAATCAGGAAAACGGCGCAAAAATTTTGGAGGATATCGTTATTGAAGATTGGTGCAATGTTGAAAAAGGGGAGCTGGATATGATGATGATGGTTTTTGAACGTTATAACAGTCGGAATTAATAGAAAATCACATCACCTTCTTATGTAACTGTTCGCTTGGTATTAATTCACTGGGTGTAAGGTATTGATTGAAAAAAATTAATTTACAAATGTCTTAAAAAGCAATATAGTTCGCTGTTTTTTTCCTCTAAAAAACAGGATATTATTAAGCTATATGACAGGTATTTTTTCGGCTGATTTCGAAGCAGTAGACGAATCTGAATGGCGTTCGAGTCATGGCGCTGAACTCTACGGCGTAAATGAGTGGGGGTTGGAATATTTTTCCGTTAATCCGCAGGGAGAATTGCTGGCATGCGTTGAAAACGGTTCAGGAAAAGTTTCAGCGCCTATCATAGAAATTGTCGAAGGCATGAAACAGCGCGGTTTGGAAATGCCGGCGATATTGCGTATTGAAAACCTGCTGGATCACCGCATCAAAAAACTGAATGAGGCTTTTGCTTCGGCGATTAACAAGCTTGCTTATCAAAATCATTATCGCGGCGTTTTCCCCATCAAGGTCAATCAACAATGCCACGTTATTGAAGAAATCGCTCAATACGGCCGACATTATCATCATGGTTTAGAGGCCGGTAGTAAAGCGGAGTTAATTATCGCTTTATCGCAATTACCCAGCGATGACGGTTTAATCATATGTAATGGTTATAAAGACGCCGCTTTTATCGATTTAGGCTTATATGCCCGGCAAATGGGCATCTCTTGTTTCTTTGTGTTGGAAACCCCGACCGAACTACCGATTATTTTGGAAAGAACCCATCAATTGGGCATTGAACCTTTGTTGGGCGTTCGACTTAAACCAGCGTCGATGGTGGAGGGGCATTGGAATGAAAACAGCGGCGATCGTTCTATTTTTGGTTTATCCACCAATGCATTATTAGAAGTTGTTGATCAGTTAAAAGCAGCGGATATGCTGCACTGTTTACAAATGTTGCATTGCCATTTGGGTTCGCAAATTCCGAATATTCGCAATATCCGCAGCGGTGTATCAGAGGCCTGTCAGTTCTACGCGGGCTTGATTGCCGAAGGCGCACCGTTGGGCTATTTCGATTTAGGCGGCGGCTTAGCGGTGGATTATGAAGGCAATCAAACCAACAGCGCTCACAGTATGAATTACCAGTTAGATGAATACTGCGTTAATATCGTGGAAACTATTCAGGAAGGTCTGGATCCTTTAGGCATTGCTCATCCAGTGATTATTACTGAATCGGGTAGGGCGTTAGTCGCTTATTCCTCAATGCTGTTGTTTAATGTGCTGAATGTGCGAGAACATAAGCCTGGCTCCTTGCCGGCTGAATTACCCGAAGACAGCCATGATTTATTGATCAATTTGCTTTCAGTATTGAAAACGCTGAACGAAAATAATTTACAAGAGTGTTATAACGATTCTTTATATTATCGCGATGAAATCCGCGAACTGTTTCACCGCGGGCAGGCGACGCTGAGAGAACGCGCATTAGCTGAAAATATCACCTTGGCGGTTTTGGACAAAATTGCTGAATTATTGCCTCAAGCCAAACGCTTTTCGCCGGAATTGGAAAACTTGCCGGAGCTATTAACTGATATTTACTATGGTAATTTCAGTTTATTTCAATCGTTGCCGGATATTTGGGCTTTGGATCAGGTTTTTCCGATAATGCCGATTCATAGACTGAACGAAAAACCGACCCGTGATGCTGTTATCGCTGATATTACTTGTGATTGTGATGGCAAAATCGATCGTTTTTCCAGGCCGGACGGCATTCAACGCACCTTGAAACTCCATCCTCTATTGGAAAATCAAGAATATTATTTGGGCGTTTTTTTGATTGGCGCTTATCAAGAAACCCTGGGCGATTTGCATAATTTATTCGGTGATACTAATGTGGTCAGCGTTCATATTAACGCTGATGGCGGCTTTGATTTTGTAAAAGAATTTCATGGCGATAGCATTGCCGATGTGCTCAGTTATGTGGAATACGATACCAAATATATGCAGGAACGTTTTCGCAGAACCGCTGAAAAGGCGGTGCGTGAAGGTAAAATCAGCGTTGAAATGCGGCAAAAGATGTTGCTGGCATTTCGTGAAAACCTGCAAGGTTCAACCTATTTTGAAAAATAGATAACAGAAAATATGTCTAAAGTAATGATTATTGGCGCCGGTGGCGTTGGCGGCGTGGTTGCCCATAAATGCGCACAACTGCCGGAAGTGTTTAGCGAAATTATGCTGGCCAGTCGCACCGAATCCAAATGTAAAGCTATCGCCGAGCAATTAAATAGACCGATCCGCACCGCCCAAGTGGATGCCGATAACGTCCCTGAATTGACGGCTTTATTAAAAAAAGAAACGCCGGACTTGGTCATCAATGTCGCCTTGCCTTATCAAGACCTGAGCATTATGGACGCCTGTCTGGCTGCCGGGGTGGATTACATGGATACAGCGAATTACGAACCTTTGGAAACCGCAAAATTCGAATATTCGTGGCAATGGGCGTACCAGGATAAATTTCAACAAGCCGGTTTGACGGCCCTGTTAGGCAGCGGTTTCGATCCCGGCGCGACCAATGTGTTTACCGCCTATGTCGCTAAACACTATTTCGATGAAATTCATGAGTTGGATATTATTGATGTTAACGGCGGCGATCACGGCTACCCGTTCGCCACTAATTTTAACCCGGAAATCAACATTCGCGAAGTAAGCGCTGAATGTAGGCATTGGGAAAACGGCGAATTTGTAAGCACGCCGCCGATGTCTAAAAAAGCCACGTTTACCTGCCCGGAAAATGTCGGAACGTATAATATCTACCGAATGTACCATGAAGAGCTGGAATCGTTAAGTAAGCACTTTCCAAGCTTGAAACGCGCTCAATTCTGGATGAGTTTTTCAGATAATTATTTAAAGCACCTGGAAGTGCTCGGCAATGTTGGCATGACGGGCATAGAAGCAATTGAATATAAGGGCCAACAAATCGTCCCCATTCAATTATTGGCGCATTTACTGCCTGATCCTGCCTCGCTTGGTCCCAGAACAAAAGGGAATACTTGTATCGGCTGCGTGGTGCGCGGTGTGAAAGACGATAAGGAAAAGATTGTTTATATTTACAATATTAAAGATCATCAGGATTGTTACAAAGAAGTGCAGTCGCAGGCCATTTCCTATACCACCGGCGTACCGGCAATGATCGGCGCTAAAATGATTTTACAAGGCCATTGGAAAAAAGCGGGGGTTTGGAATATCGAACAATTTGATCCTGACCCGTTCATGGAAGATATGAATCGTTATGGCTTGCCCTGGAAAGTGATCGAATTGGATACATTTAGTCTGCTCTGATGCAGTTCACTGATTTTTCAAAACTGGACTTGGCTAGATTGCCTAGTCCTTGTTTTGTCGTTGATGAAGCGGCGGTAGAGCGCAATCTCAAAATATTAGCCAATGTTAGTGAACGTAGCGGCGCCAAAATCCTATCGGCGCTTAAAGCTTTCTCACTTTGGCATTTGGCGCCGTTGGTTTCCGAATATTTAGACGGAAGCTGCGCCAGCGGCTTACATGAAGCCAAATTAGGGCGTGAATATTACGGCGGTGAAGTCCATGTTTTTTCCGCCGCCTATCCACAATCGGATCTAAAAGAAATACTGACGTTTGCCGATCATATTGTTTTTAATTCCTGCGCCCAATGGCGCCGCTTCCAGCCTATGATTAAGCAGGCCTTGTTGCTTAGACCTGAAATTGAATTCGGCTTACGGGTGAACCCTGAACATTCGGAAGGCGCGGTAGCGATTTATGATCCCTGTGCGCCCGGATCGCGTTTAGGCATTCCCTTATCGCAACTGGATGAAGACTGTTTAGACGGCATCAGCGGCCTGCATTTTCATACCTTATGCGAACAAGGTTTTGCGCCGCTGCAGCGAACTTTAGCGGTATTTGAACAAAAATTCGGGCATTTAATTGACGGCATGTCCTGGATAAATTTCGGCGGCGGCCATCATATTACCGCGCCGGATTACGACACCGAGGCCTTAATAAAATTAATTAAACAATTCACCGCGAAATATAATGTTCAAGTTTACCTGGAACCCGGCGAGGCTATAGCCATCGGCACAGGCGTATTAGTCAGTGAGGTTTTGGATATTGTTCGGAATCAACTGGATTTAGCGATACTGGACACATCAGCGACCTGTCATATGCCGGATGTTTTGGAAATGCCTTATCGGCCTGACATTAGCGGTTCAGATGGACCTGGAAAATTGGCCTATACTTATCGTCTAGGAGGGCTAAGCTGTTTGGCGGGCGATGTCATCGGGGATTACAGTTTTAAACAACCATTGAGAGTAGGGCAGCGCATTATCTTTGAAGATATGAGCCATTATACGATGGTTAAAACGACGACATTTAATGGTGTTCGGTTGCCCGCGATAGCGATATGGAATTCGGCAACGGAGGCATTGAAAGTGATTAAGGAGTTTGCTTATTCAGATTTTAAAAACCGGTTGTCATGATGAAAGACAAATTGCATTACCCGATTTTTTTAGGTTCAGAAATTCAACAGCCGAATCCTGAACAGGCATTATTCCATTTATTGCCGGTCCCTTATGAAAAAACCGTGTCTTATGGCGGCGGAACGGCAATGGGACCATCGGCTATATTACAAGCATCCTGGCAATTAGAACAATGGGACGGACAAAGTAAGCCCTCTGATGAGGGCATCTACACCCACAAGCAAATTGACTGTTTAGCAAGTGATGAACAAGTCCTCGAAAGCATCGCCAAGGCGACCGCGAATATCATTAAATATCAAGCCAAGCCGGTAACTTTAGGCGGTGAGCACACTGTTACTTATGGCGTCGTCAAAGGTTTGCTGCAAGCGGGCATTAAAAACTTCGGCGTTGTCCAAATTGACGCCCATGCCGATTTACGCGAAGCCTTTGAAGGCGACCCGCTCAGCCATGCCTGCGTCATGAAGCGAATCGTCGATTTAGACATTCCGCTTTATCAACTCGGCGTTAGAGCTTATTGCGAAGAGGAAATAAGGCATCGAAAACAACACCAAGTCTATCATCAAGATGCAGATGTGTTGGTTCCAAATCGAGTTCAATCCATCCAATTACCGGATTCATTTCCGGAAAAAGTCTATTTTACCTTGGATATAGACGGCATTGATCCTGCAATATTTCCTTCAACCGGCACCCCCGTCCCAGGTGGGTTAGGTTGGTATCAAACTCTCAATTTATTTGAATCAGTCGCCAAACAACGGCAAATTATCGGTTTTGATATTACGGAATTTGCGCCGATTAAAGGTTTTCATGCTTATGATTTTGCTGCTGCGTTGTTGGTTTATAAAATGATGGGGATTGTGCAGCGGGGGGGTTAAAAAAAGTAACTACTCAGCGTATTTTGACATTTAATATCAGTCACTTACTCCAGAAGACGCCGTAAATACATCCATAAATTATTTTACCGAATTATTTCGGGTCAGACACTGTTTTAGCAATGCATTAAAAGTTGTTGATAAATTATCTACAAACTTATCCTTTGAAGTTTCAAGCGGCAATTGCTCTCCAATAATAACATCACAATTAAAGGGAACAAATAATGCTTCCCCGCGCGGTAGTGATTTGCCTAAGCCATGCATGACTAACGGCACTACTCGCGTATCTTTCCGGTCATTGATTAGATGAAATATTCCACTCTTAATTCGCCCCATCTCTTCCGGGACGCCGCGAGTTCCTTCAGGGAATATTATCAGAATATTGCCTTTATCCAGCGCTGCATGGCAAGTTTGGAATAATTTATCTTTGCTGATAAAACGAGGTTTTCTTGCTAAGGGAATAATATCGATACAATTTAATGACAACCATTTTAAAATCGGGTTTGATAGAAAATAATCAGCCGCCGCCACTGGTCTTATATTATGTAATATCGACAAAGGAAAGAGACTCATTAAAACCAATGTATCAAGATGGCTATTATGATTTGCAACAATGATTGTCGGCCCGGAGAGCGGTAAATTTCTTTTTCCTCTGATATTGAGTCCGATCACAATAAACACAATCGGCCTGATTAATAATAAAAAAAATAAAATTTTTAAGATTCGCTTCGGCATTTAAAAAACCACATAATGGATGTAGTGAAAAAAAACCGGCGAAACAAATATTAAGCTATCCAGCCTATCTAATATACCGCCATGTCCGGGTATGAGTGTGCCGCTATCTTTTATTTCGAGGTCGCGTTTTACTGATGATATAACGACATCACCAAAAAAACCACAGATACTGATGAGCAAACCCGCAAAATAGCCTTCATTTGCTGAAAGCGGTGTCAGAAAAGAAGCGAAATTGCCTGATATTAAAGTAATGGTCAATACGCCGCCGATAAACCCTTCCAATGTTTTATTTGGACTGACCTTGGGAATAATAGGGCGCCTGCCTAAGCTCTTTCCCCAAATATATTGGGCGACATCATTGAGCTGAGTCATGGAAATGAGAAAAATTACCAAGCCAATATTGCCCGCATCTAAATTCTTAACGGGCAAAACCAATAAATAAGCAATATGACTTAAACAAAAGACTGTCAGCATAACCCCCCAATGTGTAATGCCGATTGCCCGAATAAAACCTTTTGTTTCACCAATCAAAACCATTCTTACCGGTAAAAATAAAAATAAATAGATTGGGATAAAAATAATAAACATGCCATACCACTCAATACTGACCCAATAATATTGAATAGGGATGGCAAGATAAGACCAAAAAATCACCCGCCTATCCGCTAGTCGAGTTGGAACTATCGAGAAGAATTCTTTCAAAGCCAGAAAGCTGATAAATCCGAACAGTATAATAGCGGTCGTTCGACTAATAATGAGACAGGAAAATAGAAAGGATACCATCCACCACCAGGATTGAATACGTTGCCGCAATTCAGTGAAATCACTTTTCGGGTTTTTCTTAGCAAGAAATATTCGACTTAACGAAGCTGTCATCAATAAGAAAAAAATAACCAAAATGCTATAGAAAGCGTTTTGCGGGACATCAAATATCATTATGATTCCAGATAATGATAGGCGGAAAGCACTCTTTTAATGCAAGTGATAACGCAGCCAAATATGATCAAAATAAGCGCTATCAGCAGAGAATATTGGTTGTTCCGGATTGTGTTTTCCAATGCCGCTAGCAGACAGGCTATTGTCAACAAAGCCATTCGGTGTTGTTTCGCCATTGGTCCTTGAAAATCAACAGGAGCGCCAATACTTGCGCTCAAGGTTCTCACATATGCGGTCATCACTGCGAACAAAGCCGCGCACCAGCCCAGTTCATGTCCCCAGGTAATCGTATTGATCGCATATCCGCTTGCCACTAAAATTAATGGGTCGGCAATGCGATCAGGAATATCATTGAAAAGCTCGCCTGATGGGGTGCTTTTTCCTCCTTCAATCGCTACCATGCCATCGAATAAATTACATAACAAACGCATCTGAATAAAGAGGGCGGCGAGGAGTAATAACCACCCTTTGTTTGTGTTTTCGCTATATCCGAAACAAAATAAACACAGAGCAGATAAAAAAGCAAAAAAGATACTCGCGATGGAAATCTGGTTTGGAGTCACGTTTTTCCGGCTCAAAAACTGAGCCGTCTTTTTTGCTAAATTTATATTTCTTACCTTCAGTGGTCGTCTTGCTTCTTGGCTCATATTTGATCACTCTTTAATCAAAATGGATAACGGGTGCGAATTCATTGCCGCTGATTCAAGACGGTCTTTGTAAAGATAAGGTTAAGTCACCTTAGAATTATATTTCCGCTGATGATGCTTATCATCCTTAAAATCACTCCATATCACCACATCTTCAACGAAATAATCATAAGCCCGCTTAGGTTCTTTAGTCGAAGCCTTGACCTCATCGCCATAGTGCTTCAAATCCAGAATGGTCAAGGTTCTCAATACGCCGCGACGGCGGTATCCGGATTTTTTTCTGGGTACGATTTGATCCCGCCAGGTGCCTAGATTGATATAGGTGGCGTTCGGGTTATGTTCATCGCTGTATGGCTTGTTGGATAGATTCAGTTCTTCCTGCAAGGGGATATGGGTGTGGCCTTCGATATGTAATTGGAAGTCATAATGCCGGTATTCCGGTTTAAAGGCTGGGAATTTTAGCATTTCGCAAAAACTGACGCCTTTGCTGTGATGTTTGCTGAAGAAAGCTAAAACTTTCAACCAAGGAGCGAGAGCCTTTATTTCCAAGCCGTGTCCGAAGGCTTTCATCCAGTCCATAATTTTGCGTGTAATAATAAACCCTATACGTCTTAAAAAAGGCGAGGTTTCCAGGGTAAATGGGCAGTCCAACCAATTGGTCAGGCATTTATACAGGGTTTCTTCGATAACAGTTACAACCTCATTACCTTTTTTTCTCTCCCGAAGGCTTTTGGTTTCTTCTAATATGCGGGTTAAGGCTAAATAAGTGGGTCGATAAAGATCCAGTTCATCAAAGATGCTGTTTAAGTCCACTTCTATCGCTTTGATGTCAGGGTCTGTTTTTCCTTTTTCATTAATATCGTTTTTAACTTCATAGATAAAAGTAGATAGCACGCCGGCCGCTACTGAATCCCCGAAACAAGGTTCAAAAAAAGGCGAGAATTTCAGCGCTTGCCATTTTTCCATTTGCCATCCATCACTGGCGGACCAACCTTTTTTACCACAGATCGCTCGGCTGTTTTCTTTATCTCGCCATTGTCCGTGGGTGGTGAACAGGCGAAAGCCGGTGTCGCCATAATAGAAAGGTAAGTAAGGCGCCGTGTTTTTGTCGGCAAACATGGATTCATCGCCATACATTTTGCCAATCGCTTCACGTTCGGAGTCGGGAATGGCATCCAGTTTAATGCCCAGACCTTTTTCATAAAACATTTTTAAGGCATCCTGCACACAAAACATTTCTTTATCATGGTTACCAATGGTAATCACAATTTTGACATTCTCTTTCTTGATGCCTCGGTATCCGGTCATCATTTCATGCTCATTACAATGCGCCTGAGTGTCTTTTTCCAGGTCTGTAGCCAGGTCGCGTAACAGTTTGAAAAAACGTTCGTGCTTATCTAACACGGCCTGAGTGATTTCTTTGACTGCTTGAGCAAATTCGGCTTCTTTTTCACGTTGCCAGGGATAAATATTTTTTTTCGCCCAGTGACCGCTGCGAATAATATCGACAATATCGCCGTCCAGAATAAATACGACTTCATCGATAAAATAGGTGGTGCAACGTTGTTTTAAAGTATTATAAAAAGCTTCCCAGACTCTATCGCTGAGATTCTGTATGCCTACTGTGGCGTCGGTTAAATGGATATCGCTGATGCTGACGCACAAACGATTGCCCCGGTTTTCGGGTGCATTATAGATATAAGGCAACTCGCTTGCGGCTATGTCGCGATTACCCCCGAACATAGCCTGACAACAGCTTTTCAGTGTTTCTTTCATAATGATTTCCCCATTAACCTTTACAGGTCGCCGTTTTCATCCGGTTTGACGCCGGTGATGCCTTCGGCGACGCGTTCGGATAAGGCGCAGATTGTGGCGACCGGGTTGGCGCCGACTGCGGTGGGCAGTAATGCGCCGTCTGCAACATACAGGTTTTGATAACCGTAAACCTGACCGAATGTTTTAGGGTCGGCGCTGGTAACGCCTTTTTCAGGGGAATCGGAAACTCGGCAACCGCCTAAAGAATGCACAGTGATATTGCTTTGCATCGGCCATAGCCAATTAGGTAAGGGAACGAAAAATTTGCCGTTACACCAGGTTTTAAAACGCTCCCCTGTATCCAGTATGGCTTGATAAAGCGACATGCTGTCCTTATAAGGCCAGTCGATATTAATAAAACCATTGCCGTCTAATTTAATAACCCCGTTGCTTTTATCCAGCCCCATGCACAGCAGGACGGCGCTTTTAAAAGAGGCGTCGCCTTTCATTAATTCACTGAAAGCGTATCCGACGCGACCGGTGGTGATGCCGTGTAAAAAACGCGAGATAAAAATTTTGGCGGTGCGGATAAAAGCGTGTAAATGAGAAAGACCGGGTTTGACGCCTTCAATATACCAGGCGGCAAAATTCGGATAGCTGGCGTCTTCCAGCACGAAGGCGCGGTCGCGATTGAAATCGCTGAATAAATTGTAATCGGTTTTTTGAGTGATCACCGGGCCGTAGTTGGGGTCTAAATCCTTTTCGCCTTCAACGACAAAAGATAAGAAGTCGCCATTGCCGGAAAAATGTTGACCAAGGTTTGCATTGATATTCGGCAAGGTTTTATAGACATCCCGGCTTCTCATCAGCAATTCATTCGTACCCAAAGTGCCGGCGGAGACAATGACGCGGCGGGTGAGGGCGCTGCACTCTTTCTTGTCATCCTTCAAATCCAGCCAATAAACTCTATAACCCTGTTCGCCGTCGGCATTGGGATCATCTTCGCCGTTTTCATTGACCGGAACGATTTTTTCGGCTAATACTTCGGTGTTAACGGCGGCTTGATATTTGTTTTCGGCCACAAACAAGTAATTTAAATCAGTTGTGTTTTTTGAATGCGTATTACAGCCCACATCGCATTCTGCGCAGTAAGTACAGGAGGTTTGTATAGCGCCGTAGCGATTTTTTTCTTGCTCACCGATAGCTGTTGGATTATCAAAATCATTGCCGAAAAATACATTGATATCAACTAATTCAGAGCTACGACCTTCGGATTCTGCAAACGCCTTAAAAGCTTCGGTGCGAATGATTTTGCGCCGAGGATCATCATTTTGCGGAATCGGCCTGGCGCCCAATACGGATTTAGCGGTTTGATAATAAGGTTGTAAAACGTCTTTTTTGCAACTGTCCGGCCAATTATCGTCGAACACTTGTTCCGGCGGTTGTAAAAAAACATTGGCGTAGATTAACGAACCGCCGCCCAAACCGGCGCAGATAACCGCATCCATATGTTCAAAAAGCCGTATATCAAACATGCCGTGCGAATCTTCGCTGCCGAAATTTTTAGGACGTTTACGGCCTTCCCTGACGATGTTCCAAAAATTCCGCGCGAAATCGTGCGGTTTACGTGGAAATGAACCCATCGGGTAACGTTTTCCGCGTTCCAGCAACATGACCTTGCCCGGCCATTTTTTGGATAGCCTGCACGTGTTGATAGAACCGCCGAAGCCGCTGCCGATAACAATCGCTTCATGATCATATTGGATAGCCATAAATATCCCTCCGTTTTTTATTTTTATATCTGAACAGCCATGTTGTTTGCATTCCGGCAATCCCCGCCGGAAGATGTGCTAAAGTGCTGCTTCTGTAGGATACAGGCGCCACGCACCAATTAGCGCTTAAATATGCTTAGCATAAGTATCCCAAAGTTCACCCATAAAAAACTTGCCGAATTCAGCAATGGTTTTAACTTTATCGATACTGGAATCGGCATGAATAATGTCCATTGTGGAAACCAGTTTGATGAGGTCGGTTACCCCCAAGGTCAGAATACCCGCCCCGATCACCGGCCCGGATTTATCGGTTCCCTGGTGAAGCTGGGTATACAGGGTGGTGGTGTCCGACCATAAATCAAAACCGGGATCATCACGCACTTCCTTTTTACCGGCCAAATAATATTCTTCGCCTTTTAAAGTAAAGCCCAGTTCATAAACCATCAGTTTTAGTTCAGGGTCATCGGTGGGATTGAAAAGATTGAAAACACCGCTGTGCGAGGGAATACCCATCCCCAGTGGCGGAAAATCAACGGTGCCGGATAATTGACCGGGGTGTTCCGGATTGGCGATAAACTTTTCCATTTCATCAATTTCAACGGCGGCGTGCATGGCCAACTCGGTGCCCGCCATTTTGCCTTTGCTGTTACCGTCGGCGGTATTGGTTTCACCCAATGCGAAACCGCCTTTCATGGTTTCTCTAAATGTTAAGCCTGGTTCTAGTTCTGTCATTTTGGTGATATAAGGTTCCAATGGAACCCCCTCCGTAGTCATTTCATTAAAATAGCGTTGTGCATCCAAACGCCCCATTTCGATTAGAGCGGCATGACTGGTTTGCCCCAGATACAACGCTGAATCCAGAGGCAATGGGTGTTGCGGTTTAATCAGATGCAGAACAATGGGTTTTTGATGCCCGTAAATGGTTTCGCCTTGTTGAATGCGTTGGTTGATTTCTTTAATTTGTAAGATTTCTTTTTGCAAGGCGGCATTGGCGCTCATTTCCAGCATTTGCACATAAATATTCAGCGGTCCGCCGCGATAGCGAGGGATATTACCCATGATCCAGATCAGCCAGATTTCTTCCGCGCCTCTTTTAACCGCCTCCATTAAATTAGCATCCTGGATGAAGCCGGAATCCAGGTAAACCGTCCCATCTATCGTCACGGGCGGCAGCGTACCGGGCAAAGACATGCCCGCCACCAAAAAGTCCTCAGTCAGTTCCTGATGGGTAATCACCTGGTTCATTTTGTCGGCGAAATTGCAAACATTAAAAGTGGCCTGCAAGCCTTGGGCGGCGCGAATTTTGTCGAAATTTATCCCCATATGCGGATAAACTTTTTCCCGAAAGCCTTTAGAGCTACCGGTTCCTTTTAAGTCGCTAATATCAATGGACTGTTTCAACGGCAACAAGGAAATGGTGTCGGTCATGTCTAAACTGCGCCAGCGTTGACATATCTCGTCAACATCCAGGCCGGATAGCAACATGGCGAGATTTAATGAACCGCCGGAGGTGCCATCCATATGCTGGAACACTAATTGGCGTTGGAATATTTCCTGCATCGCGCCCGCCGCATAAGATAAACGCAATCCGCCGCCGGGTAGGATTAATGATCTTTTCGGAAGGTCTGGGGCGTTATCGGCAGCGCCTTGGGGAATATGAGAATGGTTCATGTTGACTCCCAGTGTTATTCGTCCGCCGGTGGAATGGGCGCAGTGGGCGGCGATAACCATTTTTCACTGAGTCCTAAATTAATCACTGATTCCATTCCTTCCGGCGCTTTTTTAGGCAACTCTTTTAAATCTAAGAACCAACTTTCGATATGATCATCCAGAACACCGCTGATTGAAGGCAGATACATCGTCGCCAAAGGCTTGCCGATGTCTAAAGCCTTCATATCCTGCAGTCGGGGATGATCGCCGATCACAAAGCGGGCTTTGGCTTTACTGAACAAATTGATTCCGAAATGGGTGTTCAACAATATATCGGATTTCATCAACATGCCGCGAAAAGAACAATAATTAGATGCCCTTACTTTAACGGGCAGGCGAGTAAACTTGGGGGGTTTGATTTCCACATAAGTGACTAGTTTGCCATCCAGATCATATTGACTGCTGACTTTTTCTTCACTGATTTTAAAGTCCAGATGACCTTGATGTTTCGGCATACCCCAAATGCCTTTGCCGCCTTTAACGGAAATTTCGCTGGAAACCGGTAAATCAATGACATATTGCCCGGTATTGAAAAGTCGCATGAAAATGCCGGGTAACAATCGCGGCGCAGGTTTAGCGGCCCGGGTGCAGGCAATAGCGATACTGTACTCAATATATTTACCGATTGTGGTTTCCCGGTAATCAATCACGGTCACGATCAATAAAGCGTTTTTCCAGAGTATGAAAGGATGGATGCCTTTCGGTAAGAAATCTTTAGCTTTCTCCGGATTGATCGGAAAGATCGCCATTAAAGCTGGAGAGTTTTCTGTGCTAACGGGGAGTTTGAATGGAATGCCGTCAACCAATGAAAAACGTCCGGCGTAATCTTTAATCCGCTTGGGTATGCAAAACATAATGTCATCCTCTTTTTACGATTAGAATATTTACTTTTTATTTGTTCAATTCCTCCAAAATGAGGGGAAAAGTATCCTGCGCTGCATTACTGCCCATAAAAATATCCAAATGGCTGTATTTTTCTATTAGCTGCAAGCTATGGAAACCCGGTTTCAGTTTATCGAAATAATGAAAAGCGTTAATTTGACTTTGCGGCAGGAAGCATCGATTTTGCTGACCGGCGAAAAAGGCGAATCGAGCATCGGTTTTGGGCGGTTCAGCAGTAAAATCCTGGGGCAATTGCGGAAAATTTTCCACGGAAACCAAATGGCCTTTACTCACGCATTCAGCGATTTGCCGGAAAAAACGTAAGGGGACATCGCTGAATTCCTGTTTCACCCATTCGTGGGTTTCTTCACTGATATTTTCATGTTTCCATAAGGCCGGAAACCCTGCGCCATAAGTAAAACTGACTTGTTTGCAGACGGCGTTGTTACACTCATGATGGGTGAGGTTGACCATTAAAGTAATGAACTTAGCGAACCAATTCGGCGCATCCACTCCCCAATGCGGGTTCAGATAAGGCGATATCAAAGAGACCACCGGAACAAAAAAAATCAGTTTAAAGCGCGACCAGGCCGGGACAAGCGGATGAGATGAAACGGCATTGGTGACGATAGTATCGACTTGCGGAATTAACCCCGCTATCGCCGACATAGTAAAGCTGGTAGAGCCTTGGCAATGAATAATGGCTTTGATGGATTCCGCGCCGGTTTCTTCAATGATTTTTTTAACGGCTTCAGGATGATCATACAAAGCGGCTTGATCCAACGTCCACTCATTGGCGGGAAAATCTATACTGGCTCGCCAGTTTTCCAGCCAGACATCATAGCCTTGCTCCAGCAAGGCATCGACAATATCGGTTTGCACCGGCGCTCTAAAAATATTGGCGCGCACACCAGCGCCATGCACTAATATGACCGGCGACCGACTGGGGGGATGATCCCGAAGGCGGACATTAATCAGATTTAACTGACGCTCGTCTCCAGTTTGAAAAGGAATAGTACGTTCATGATATTGCTCTGCTTTATTATTGTTATTGGAACTCATTCGATCACTCCGGTTTGGAAAAGCTCATGCAAAAATCGAATTAGTAATGCCCTTTTTTCTGCCAGGGCAACAATCAGGATGGGCGATTGATTATCAATGCATCCAGGCAAATGAATTATATTTACAGCCCTAAACTGATCTCTTATATCGCGCTAACGAGTTTAACTCCCTGACCCTGATTGGTCAATTATTTATTGTAGAATTAAATCTTTCATCGTCCCCGTAGAATATGGATAATCGATAAGACAAATATTCACCTTAACTTTTTACAATAAACTGAGACAATGAAAAAAACATTGGTAATCGGCGCTCACGGGAAAATCGGGCAAAGACTTGTTGCATTGATGGTAAAACAAGGAATGCCAGTGGTCGCCATGATTCGGGATGCGGCGCAAAAAATCGAAATGGAAGAATCGGGCGTTGAAACAATTGTCGCCGATTTAGAGCAGCCTTTAGCTGACGAACTATTTAAAGATATTGATAAAATTGTTTTTAGCGCTGGTTCGGGCGCAAATACCGGCGCCGATAAAACCTTGCTGGTGGATTTATGGGGCGCATGCAAATTGAACCGCGCAGTGCTTCTGATCTAACTCAAAGAATTTAATGATAATGCTGTTAGGGCTTGTCAGTCATTAATAAATGTCTATAATCATTTCGACAAGCTTGCCAACTCAGTGGGAAGAGTGATTTTGAGTTAGTTTAACTGACAAGGAGGTTTAAAATGTTTTGTGAAAATCAATCAACAGCTCATCTTGCGTTACCCGTATATCAATATCAAATTGGATTTCTAGCGCCAGATGCATGTGATTTGCCGAAATACCCAGGTTCAGCCTGGCGGGGAGCATTCGGCGCGGCCTTGAAAAAAACAGTTTGCGTGGTGCGGAATACGCCATGCGCAGATTGCATGTTAGTCGATAACTGCGCCTATCCCTATATTTTTGAAACTCGGCCGCCGACGGACAGCGAAAAAATGCGCAAATACAACGCCGTTCCTCATCCCTTTGTATTACAGATGCCAAACGGCAAAAATGAATCCGAATCGATATACCATCTCAATTTAACCATATTCGGTCATGGACAGCGGTTTTTCCCTTATTTTGTTCATGCATTACAACAAGCCGGGCAAAACGGCATCGGCGGGCGGCGGCAACGCTTTGATTTACAGACCGTGATGCAAATATCGTCCAACGGCGCAAAACAACTGGTTTATAGCGGCAACAACTTTCAAGCAATCAACAGCAACACCTTGATTGAAACGCCGGTGATGCCGGATGCAGTGAAAATTATCATCAACAGCCCAATGCGCATTAAGCAACAAGGCAAAAACCTGAATCCGCAAACATTCAATTTCAAAGGCTTTTTCAATACCTTGCTCAGGCGCATCTCATTATTACATTATTTTCATACGGATATGCCTCTGGAAATTGACTTCAAAGCGTTGAGCCGACAGGCGGAAATGATTGATTTCTCCCAGCAAAAGCTAGAATGGTTTGATTGGAAGCGTTATTCATCTCGGCAAAAAACCGAAATGAACATGGGCGGCGTAATTGGCGAATTACAGTTGGAAATGCTGGGTAAGGAAGCATTTTGGCCTTATATATGGCTTGGCCAATGGACCCATGTCGGCAAGGGCGTCAGCATGGGCTTGGGTCATTACAGAGTAGCGCCGACAAGCTTAGTAACGTTCACGAAATAATTTCGACAACTGACTTGCCTTTTTATCCGCCTTCAGCGTTGCACAAACAGTTACATAGCTTGCTATGCGCCTGTTTGTGCGTCTTGAAGGCAAATAAAAATTCTGCGCCAGTTGCCGAACTTATTTCATTCCCGTTACTTATCAAGCCGGACAGCGGACTAAAAAAAACGGCATCATAAAGGCATGGAAAGAATAAGCAATCAATTACTCTGCGTGACCGGGTTGACCCCGCAAGTCGTTACCGAAACTTTATTTGCGCTCTATCAAGCAGGCGAGTCCATGCCTGTCGGCATTGATATTTTGACCACTGCCGAAGGCGCTGAACGCGCTCGCCTGATGTTGCTGAAAGATCAATGGCTGCAACGATTTTATCAGGATTATCAACTGACCATGCCGACAGCCGATAAAATTAACATACACAAACTGACTGACGACAAAGGGGAGCCGCTACAGGATATTCGCAGCCAGCAGAATAACCAGGCGATGGCGGACGGCATTACCGAAATTATCCGTCAACGCACACTGAACCCGGATCAGGCCTTGATTGTTTCGATTGCCGGCGGTCGAAAAACCATGGGATTCTATGCCGGGTACGCCTTATCGCTATACGGACGCCCGCAAGACAAACTCACCCATGTTTTAGTGTCCGCCGATTATGAATCTCACCCGCAGTTTTATTACCCGACGCCTCATTCCCAAGTCATTTACGCAAATGATCCTACCCGCAAACCGCTGGACGCTCAAAATGCGCAAGTGACTATAGCCGATATTCCGTTTCTACGTTTGCGTCATGGTCTGGATGAAGAATTATTGAATGGTCAAAGCAGCTTCAGCGAATCCATCAATCGCGCCCAGACCAGCTTTGCGCCGCCGCTGCTGCACATAAGCCTTAGCGCCAGTTTGTTAACGGTTCAACATCGCTCAATTACTTTGAAACCAACAGATATGGCGTTCATGCAATGGTTGATTGAACAACAGTTCAACGAAAAAAAAGCGTTGCGTTGTCCGCCGGAAGGCGCGCCGAATGAAGCATACGCCCGCCAATATTTATCTGTATATCAGCGCATTTATGGCGAATTATCTGTATCCGAACGTACTCAAGACGCTTTAACAAAAGGCATGGAAAAAAGTTTTTTCGAGCAACATAAATCCGCCGTCAATGCGGCGATCAAAAAAACCTTAAGCATTCATGCCGCGCCTTATCTTATCCATTCGCGCGGAAGACGACCAAAAACCGAATTTATTTTAAAGCTGGAAATGCATCAGATTACCTATCAGGAGGAAGAATAGATGCAAAAATTAAACTGCAAAGTTACATTTAACCTGCCGGGATTTATCGGCGATGCCGAGCAAAAATCCGCCTGGCGCACACCGCCGTTTAAGGCGTTACTGCAAAACTGGTGGCGGGTAGCGGTAGCTGCCGAGCATCAATATCAGCATAAACAGATTCGAGAGAGTGAAGGACGGTTGTTTGGCCATGCCTGGCTTAAAGATAACAAGGGCGAAAGCTGGGCTATGCGGAGTCGATTCAAAATTCGTCTTGAAAGAAGTACTCCGGGTCAATTATCAACATGGAATATGGATGATATTAAGATTAAGCATGCAGAGGTGAAATTTCCTGTCGGCGCGCATTTGTATCTGGGCTACGGGCCTTTAGAATATAAAAAAGGAAGCAAAAAGCCGGTATTAAAAAAAGGCAGAGCAATCAAGGATAATGAAACAAATCATTTATCGTTGATTTTTCCAACATCGGGGCAACAACAAATACAAAACACCTTGCAACTTGCCCATTGGTTTGGTGCGCTAGGCGGTCGTTCACGCAATGGCTGGGGTTCGGTGGCATTTGCACACGACAGCCTGCAAAGCTACCAAACCTTACTTAACGGCGAAGCGGAGTTAAGCCGGTTTTCGCGTTCACTGACAGATTGTCTGCAATTAGAATGGCCGCATGCAATCGGCACCGATAATAAGGGCGTATTAATCTGGAAAACGGAAGCTAAAATTTCCTGGATGGCGGTGATGCGTGATTTGGCGGAGATTAAGATTGGTTTTAGAACCGCGCTCAGTGTGACCAAACCTTTTGATGAACGGCATATCCTGGCAATGCCGATCACTCATCATAATCCGAAAGGCATGAATAACGAACGTGTCAGTAATCAATTGCGTTTTAAAGTCATTCAGCACAACAAGCAATTTTACGGCTTGGTGTTTCATTTACCCTGCAAGTTTCCCAGTGATTTGGATAAAAAAATGATTCATCCCAATGCACGTAATCTACTCGATAATCAATTAGGTATCTGGCAAAAAGTCCACCTCTACCTGGATCAAAACGGCAAACTAAAACGAACAGGAAGCAAATAATATGGAGAATACAAAACTTTGGCAAGCCAAGCTGGCTGCGCGCGTGCATGATCCGGCGGAAAAAGCGTTGGTGTTAATGCGTGACCCCGCCGGGCATGAAGGCGGCACCACTCGGGCTTTGTTACACACTTTTTTTCCTGACGGGCTTAGCAAAGAAATGGCGCAGTGGGTAAAGCAGGCGGATCACTGGGCCTCAGCGGCAGACCGTCCACAGTTTCCGCAGGATGCCGATAAACGCTATAGCGCCTGGGCGCAGGTGCGCTTTGATCGGAACCCGGAAATCAAACACCCGCTAACCGGACAAGCAGCGCAACTCGACAAGCTGGAGATTGATCCGCAGCAGATTAAAGCCTTCAGCACCGATGCTTTTCTGGAACTGGTGGTCACGGATGATGACGGCCGCATCAACTGGCAAAAAACCTTGTTGAGCTTTTGGCGCTTCGGCAGTGAATTAAACCCACAAGGCATGGCGGCATTATGGCGACTGCTACCGGCGGATACGCGCATACCCGATCATAGCATCTGGGCGCATCTGGATTTAACCTCGGCATTTTGCGGCGCCTTTGCCGCCGACCCGCAACAACAACCGGCGTTATTGCAAATCAGCATTGGCCCTGTGCAACCTTTTATTGCCGCAGGCCGCAGCACATCTGATTTATGGGCGGGTTCGCATTTACTGTCGCGCATCGTCTGGGAAGGCATGAAAGTTATTTGCGAGCAATTAGGCCCGGACGCCATCATTTTCCCCCAAATTCGCGGTATTCCGATGGTGGACTTATGGCTGATGGAACAAGGCTTAGACGCGGACAAATTTGCAAATAGTGAATGGAAAACCGCGAAAACCGATGCCAATCCATTATTTTCAGCGGCGCTGCCGAATAAATTTGTCGCATTAGTACCGGCTGCTATGGCAAAAGAGCTGGCGGAACAAGTCACTGCAAAAGTCAGAAGCTGGGTGTCGGCACAAGCGGAAAGCATGTTGGCGCAGTGTCTAAAAACAGCCGTTATCAATAATGAGCCTTCATTGTATTGCCATGCACAATTAAAAAAGCAATTGCAGGGTTTTCCGGAAGTGTATTGGGCGGCGGTTCCCTGGCTGAGTACCACAAAGGATGGCAAGGTGGACACTGCCGAACTGGCTGAAGCCATGCAAATGTTTTATCCGCAAACCGACAAAGATCCCGGCTTTTTAGGCAGTGAACTGTGGGCATTGCTGAATCAGGAGATTACTTTAGACCAAGACTGGAAATTTTACCGGCCTAACCCCGGCGTGTTATATCCAGCGGTGTTTGATCTGCTTGATCGAGTGGCGGCGGCCACTAAAAGCATTCGTCCTTTTGAACAGGCAGAACAACAAGGTTACCGCAATACCCTCAGCGGAGAACAGGAATGGCTGACTACGGAGCAATCAGAATTAAACACGCCGCCGGGGCAACGTAAAGAGACTATATGGTTGAAAGTCGCGGAAAAAAAACCGTCCTGGGTCAAAAAAGGCGAGCATCTGTCGGCATTGGATATGTTGAAACGCTTATGGCCCAGTCATTTTTTGAATGAAATGCAACAATCCGTACCGGAATTACAAGGCATTTCTCGATATGTGGTCTCAACACATGATATGTGCTTTTCGACCGGCTTTGAAAACTGGCTTAAAACAGCGGACAAACAAGCATTACCGCTGGCATTGTTAGCACAGTTAGAAAGCTGGACGGAGCAATCGGCACTACCAAAAAAAGTGCTGAAAATGGCGGGTAGTAATCAGGCAATTAGAACTTTGGCAAAAAAACTGCCGACATTTTATGAAGCCTATATCAAAGATGTCGAAGACAGCGCCATTAAACCGGAAATAAAAAAAACAGTAGAAACGTTTTTTTCCGAAAAATACTACGCCCTGATTTTAATGGACGGCGACAAAATGGGCGCATGGCTGGCGGGCAGTGAAGAAGCGTATCAGTTGCCGTTTAAAGCCGGTTGGCACAGTAAAATTGGTAATCAGATTGAACAACGTTATCAAGCGCCGCTAAAACCCTACCTGGAAAGTATGCGTCCACCGTCTCCGGCGCGACATATGGCGATTTCAGAAGCCTTGAACAGTTTTTCTTTGCATCTGGTGCGCTATGTGGTGGAAGAACTCTACAAAGGCAAAGTGTTGTATGCCGGGGGTGACGATGTGATGGCGATGGTCGCGGTAGATGATCTGCTGCCGATGATGTTGCTGTTGCGTCTGGTTTATAGCGGTGATCTGGTCGATAACGGCACACCTGAGAAAATATGGCAGGATTTACTCAAGCAGAAAAAAGCCGAGTTAAAAATAAAAAACGGTTATGTCGCCAACGAAAAAAGCTTGTACCGGGTCATGGGCAGCAAAGCGACCGCCTCGTGTGGTGCAGTGATTGCTCACCATACCGCACCGCTGGCGCAGGTGTTAAACACCTTGCGAAAAGCCGAGCAACGCGCCAAAAACGCCGGTGGCCGGAATGCCTTCGCCATTGATGTCATGAAGCGCGCCGGTAGCGTGGTTTCTTTAACGTGCCCGTGGCGTATCGGCGCTAATGAAAATCAGCCGGAAAAAGGGCTGCTGGACAGTCCGATGGGGCAATTGATGGGCTTGCTAAAGGCATTAAAATCCGATGATTTATCCCGACGAGCCGCCTATATTGCCCAGGAATGGATGCGGCAGGCGCCGCCGGAAGCGTTATTTGCTGAGAATCCCGCGCTGTACAGTAAATTACTGATTAAATCCTTACAATACCCGCTGTTCCGGCAAAGTCAGGGCAGCGAGCAGAATAGTCACATTCCAGAACAGTTGGTATCACTCGCTTTAAGTCTGCAAGATAAACAAGCAGTTACCGAGTTCATCAGCAATTTTATCGGGCTGGCGGAATTTATGGCGCGAGAAACCCGCGCAGGAGAAAAAACATGAGCGAGTTTCATTTTATCGAACCTCTTGATGTC